>HF989162.1:9973-25804 GCA_000431275.1 Prevotella sp. CAG:755
GAGCAGCCGGCGACTGTCAGGCGAGATATCGTTCAGCCAGGCACTGCACGACCCGAAAGTCAGCCGTTGCATGAGCCCCGTGGCGAGATCGAAACGATAGAGTGCCGTCCGGTTGCGCCATCCAGGCATGCGGTCGTCCGGTTCATAGATGCGTTTCAACGCGCCGGCATCTTTCGGCCCCTCCTCGGTGAGGCTGAACACAAGATAGCTTTCATCAGGCGAGATGGTGAAGCCTCCGTCGGGCACACCAGTAGCCACGACGGTTTCCCGGCCCGAAAGCGGGTCGAACGTTACGAGCTGGCGTCCTTCGGCCGAAGGACGCGTAAAACATAGCACGTCGCGACGGGGCATCCAGCGCAGACCCGTGGCCTCGTCGCGCTGCCACAGGTAGCGTCCGGAACGTGTCTCCGTCACCGTTGTGCGGTAAATGTTGCTCCCGTCAGGCTTGGTCTCATAATAACCGGTGACCAAGTATTTCCCAGACGGCGACAGGCTCACGCTGCGATAGTGCGGACCATAGAGCATCTCTGCCATCGTGTACATCCGCTGGCCGTCCGCCAACGGACGCAGGCCGCTGAGATCGTCGCCAACCCACTCCATACGTAGCGTGTCGGGGTGCTCCGGCGTAGTCAATACTGCCAACCGGACGTCCTTCGTGCCCGGCGTGAGTTTCAGTTCGCCCTTCACTTCTTTGTCGCCGACGTAAGCCTTATACGCTTTGACACCATCCACTTTGAGCGTGGCTTTTGTAAAGCGGGTAACGTTGAACGAACCTTGCACGACGCGCAGCGTGCCTGTCTTCCCCGACGGGAGTGCTGCGCCCAGCGCCAAGGTCTTCTCGCTGCCGTCGGGCTGGAAACGGGTCGGCTTGTTCAGGCGCAGAAACTCCTCGAAGTCGAACGCCTTGTGCTTCATGTTGACCGTATCAGTACGATAGGGTTCACCCACGTCAAAACTGCGCAGGAGCGTCACCTGCTTGACAGTAAGCGTGTCGGCGGACAGCCCCACGGGCGCCAGCGCCAACATGAACAGAAACAGTTTCTTCATTGTCGATGATATTAATAGGTTAATAAATGTGTCCGTTGATGATCTCACTTTCTCTGATCAACTCACGATACAGAGGACTGCGGTTTAGCAGGAGGTCGTTGCCCACGACTATCAGTTGCATCCTCGCCCTTGTGACAGCGACGTTCAGTTTGCGGTCGACTGGCCTTCCGTCCACTTGCTGCACAGCGGAAAGGAGGCCGAGCTGGTAGGGTTGGCTGATAGTCGTGCTGAAAATGATGTGGTCGCGCTGGCTTCCCTGGTAGCACTCCACGGTGTCCACGGTGATGCTTCCAGCGTCCGTGATGCCCCGCCGGGAAAGCGCCTGACGGACCATGGCGATCTGGTTGCGGAATGGCACGATTATACCGACCTGACGCCCTGCGTCGAATGGCAGACGGTTCAAGGTGTAAAGCCGCCCTATGGCCTCAACCAGCGCAGACACGGCTTCGGCCTCGGCTGCATTGGCCTTGTTGTTAGCCACCGGACGGTCCGGCCGCACAGGCAGGAAGCCCAGCCTCACTCCGGCAATGGCGCGCGACAGGCCCTGTCCCACTTGCGCAAACGGCAGTTTCCCCAACTGGTGTGGCAAAGGAACAGGACGCAGCCTGCCGGCATAGAAAAGCTGATTGACATAATCGCTAATGGCCGGGTGCATCCGTCCTTGGCAGTCGAGCCAGCCGTAGCTGTCCGTCCGCCCCCATCCGCACAGTAGCCCGTAAAGCCGCTCAAAAAGAGAGTTACTCAGGTCGGTCAGTCCGACCTCGCGCAAACGGGCATCCGAAACGCGGGTGTCGCGTTCGGGCTGCACGACCACAGCCGGAAGCTGTTTGTGGTCGCCGATAAGAATGAATTTCCCAATCAGCGGCTCGCCGTCAGCAGCCGCGCATAAAAGAGGAAGCAGATGAGGTTCAAGAATCTGGGAAGCTTCGTCGACGATGACTGCCTCAAAACGCTTGAAAGCCAAAAGTCCGATGTTCCCCGACAGGGTCGCAACGGTTCCGACGACGACGGGCACGCGCCGCAAGGATGCGGCTACTTCTTCACGCCGCGTCAGGCCGCCGGCCCACTGCGAAAGAAGATGAGCCCTGTACTGAGGAGCGCACGTCTGTTCTACACCGATGCGCACGTAGTCTGTGGGAGGGTCAAGCGTCTCCAGCATCTGGCAAATCTCGTCCACTGCCCGGTTCGTGTATGCCGACAGAAGCAAGCTCCTGCCGGGCCGGGCAGCGTTTTCGAGCAGGAACTCCTCGACCATGGCCCGGAGGGCTACACTCGTCTTCCCTGTCCCTGGGGGCCCGACAAGGAGATAATAATCGCGGGCCTGCTTGGCAGAAAGGACAATGGAAGCGACCGCTTCGTTGGCATAGTGTCCGCACAACGTCACATCCTCATCGCGCGCAGGCTGGCGCAGTCCCAAAAGAAGGCGCTTACGGCTATCGGGCGCTGTCAGGAACTGGTAAAGTCCCCGATAGGCTTGGACAAAAACAGAATCAGAGCTATCGTGCTCAACGGCATAGCTGCTGTCCGCGGGCAATACCTTTGCGTTGCGTTGGGCGTAAGTGAGCTGAACGATGAGGACTTCGTCGGTCAGACTTTCGATATATCCCCGGAAGAGCTGATGGTTCGTCACGTTGTCCTCCGGGCCGTTCCAGGCATAGAGCTGGACCATCTCGCCTTCTGCGAAGCCGGGCAGGAAATCCGGCCCGTAGTCGGGCAGCGAAAAGACAAGGCGACTGATGCCACGGTCCCCCTCGGCCGCCTGCAGGCGCAGGCTGGTCAGGATGTCGCCCGACAGCCGCTTGGCCTCTACGCCGGCCGTCCACACACGGGCAAAGCCCCGTGTCGAATCAGGACGGTTGTCACCGATTTTCGCAAAATAGTGCTCACGTTTCAGGAAAGCGAGGAAAGCGTTGAAGTAGCACCCGACAAGCGCGTTCTCGCCGTCGGCATCTGGTGCATAGCGGTGCAGGACGTCGCACATGCGTTCGAGGGGCGGACGCATGTATTCCTCGAAAAAGCGATTGTTCATTTTACGCTCATTGAGCGTATCGACATCAAGCCGGTCGAGTACGCCCGCAAGCCCGTCGCGCCGCAACTGTCTTTCAAGGCAGACAATGCCGTTGCGCAAGCGCATGGCAGCTGCAATGGCGTCGCCCGAGCTGCGCTCGTCATAAAGGACAGGATAGCGGGAATAGAACAAGTAAGTATGGATGTCCTGATAGGGCAGCCCGAAGTTATAATGAAGGATTGCCTTGTACAGTCCCATCTGCAACGCATGCGGCACCTGTGGACGCGGATTATGGCCAAAGTCGTCCGCACGTCCGCTTTTCAGTTCCACAACACGGCGGTGGTCAAGGGTCATCACGTCCAACCGTCCACGCAAGCCCATCGCCTCGCAGATAAACGAGGGTTCGAGCACAAGCCGGTCGGCGGCCAGCCCGTTCCCGGGCGCCGTGAAATCAGCGGTTACAACCTGACGGATATGACAATAGTGCTCATAGGCTTTATCGAAATAGCTGGCATCGACATTGTCGGGCAATGTCGCGTAGTCCAGGAGATGCTCGCGGAAATGCGCCTGCATCGACCGCACGAAAGCCTCGCGCGCCGGGGCATCGGTGCCGCCGTTGATGCAGTCGTCCATAAAGCTGTTAGCCGCTTCACCGAGGAGGATGGGGAGCGTCGCATGGCGGGGCGCAAACTGGTCGAGCAGGTAGTTGAACGGATGGCTGCCATAGGGTTTGACACAGGCTGCAAGACGACTGACGTCTAGCAGGAAGTCGGGTTCAAGCACGAGCATAGAGGGATACAGCTCCCGTCCATGCCGGACACAGTCGAGGGCATTGAGCTGCATGCCCGGCTCGGCCTGATGAAGAATAGGGTTGCCAGACTGACAGACAACGCGCAGGGTCTCGCCCTCGGGCGTATCTGAACTCACGGCGTCAAGACCGCTGTCGTCCACGCCGACAACTGTCAGACGGATGCAACGGAAGTGCTCTCCGGTCGCAGTGACAGGATTTTCTGTCAGTATTCCAGTTTTTCCTGCCGCTGCGATCGCCTGCACCAAGTCGCCGGGCAGCGGGAAGGCATAGAGCGATGAGAGCCACACGCAAAGCGCAGCCCAGTCGCGACGATAGCTTTCTTCGGAGGGTTCGGCCTCATGGTTCAGCACAAGCCGGGCATTGCGACGGGCGTGGTCGACTGCGTGATAATCGATGCCGCGATGCTGACAAACGGAATAGAGCCGCGAGAACAGCCCGGAGTATTCGGCATGGCTATGGGCGGTCTCCTCTATGCAGACACGACGCATGAGCTCCTGCAAGCGCCGGTAACGCTCCACAAGCCCGACGTGCCCGTCCTTCAAAGCCCGCAACTCGTCGACATATACTTCTTCCTTATTCACCTTCGACCTCGCTGAACGCTGCGTCCGTAGGCCGCAGGATTTTCACTTTCTTTGCGTAGCGGTTGTGCTTCGTGGCGCGCTTTGGCTCAGAGTATGCCGCTCCCGACGCGACGCTCGGCCCGTTGCCCGGCACGCCGCCGTACGAGCGCCAGATGTCCATAATGGACGACACGTAGTTGTATGTCTCACTCCCGATCATATACCCGTGCTTCACAACGGGGTCTCGATAATAACGGGGACTGCTCAAACCAAGCACGTAGCGGCTGACATTGTCCCAACGTGTCGGGTCCTGACCGTGCTTGCGGCAAAGGGCCATTGCATCACGGATGTGGTAATAACCTCCATTGTAGGCCGCCAGCACGAACTTGATGCGCTCTCCCCCGTCACGTATTTCCTGAAAACTTTGCGACAGTTCACGGATGTAGCGGGCTGCGGCCGCCACGTTCTCTGCCGGATCGTGAACGCGTTCCGGGCTGAGCCCAAGGTGGCGTGCCGTGGCTGGCATGATCTGCATAAGTCCCTGTGCGCCAGCCCAAGATACGGCGTCGGGGTCAAAGCCGGACTCTTGGTAACACTGGGCCGCAAGCAGTTTCCAGTCCCATCCCGTCACGCGCGATGCGGCCTTGAAATGAGCGTCATACTCCGAAATGATACCCTTGGCGCGCGACAGGTACCGCGCCCGGACACGGCGGCGAACCTGATGACGCTCCTGCTGCTGCGTCTGCTCCTGGCTGATTAGCTGGTGGGCAATGTCGGGCGTGTACCAGTCTTTCAAGGCTTTTGCCAACTCCGGAGCATCGCTGCGGACTGCCCACGACAGTTTCCCGCCATCGGCTGTGACACCGCTGGCCACAAGATGATGTTCCCTGATGTAACTGACTGGAAGGGGATATGCTACGACATCAGCTTCGGCTGCCGCCAACGCTTCGCACAGTTCCGCCGAATCGCGATATAATTCGACACGTAAGCGCACTCCGACACGCTGGGCAAAATGTTCGGCCAGGTAATACTGCAAACCAAGTGCACGGCCGTGGTATTCATAATAGCTCTCAGGGCCGTTAAGCGTTGCCACGATGAGCTCGCCTGCCTCTTGGATACGTGTCAGGTCGTAGGCTGGTGTTTCCGCCTCGGTCGAAGGGGCGAACGCCGCATTGCCCGGCGTTTCCGGCGTCTTTTGGCACGACGCAAGGACGCAGGAGATGAAAAAAAGAAGCAATAGGTGTCGCAATTATTTGTACTTTTGCAGGCAAAGTTACAACTTCTCAATAAACTATAAAAGCAATGATAAAGCATATCGTACTCTTTCAATTGAAGAAAGACCTGCCTGAAAATGAAAAGCAGGACATCATGAAACAGTTCAAGGCGGGCATTATGGCTCTGCCGGCTGTCATTCCTTGCATCCGCCACATTGAAGTGGGCTTCAACACTAACCCTGACGAAGGATGGGACATCTGCCTGAACGGCGACTTCGACTCCCTTGATGACGTCCGTAGCTATTCTGCCAATCCGGCACATCAGGCCGTGTCGGGCGCCCTGAAACCGCACCTGTCGGGACGGAGCTGCGTAGACTACGACTGCTGAAAGAAGAAAATCCCTGCTGCACGTTGGCCTCTCGGCTCCGGTGCAACAGGGATTACTCACTATATAACTCACCAATAAATTATCCTTCGTAAAACTCCCCGTCGAAGATTGGAGAGTCTGCGACCGGAGACGGCTGCGGAACTGCCACATTTTCCGGCAGACTATCACCGATAAAACGGTAGGTATAACTGTTTCCTTTCGACGACGGGAACTGACTGCGGAGGTCGACATCCTGACGGTTTTTGAGATGATCGACAATCCGCTCATAGCAATGCTGCGCGCTGTCGGCTTTCACATAAGCTGAAAAGCGTGTATCCTGATATTGGAACTTGCTGGTGCCGGGTATGGGAATAACGCGCTTGAAAACAATGGCTCCTTCATACCAGCCTGGCTGAATACTGTTAAGCTGGTTGAGCTTAGTTTCTTTACGCGCCTGTGCTTCTGTCACTTCATTGACAGGAGCCGCCTTTTTGTTCATTTTGAATTCAGCCAGCGTCTGTGCGACCGTTTTAATCAAGATAAAGTAAATACGTGGGCGGACTTTGTAACGCTTTGGATAAGGCATATCGCTCGCGGCGTAGTCTTTGATGTCTGCCACCAACGCAGGCGTAATCATGATTTCAGGTATTGAGGAGAGAAATTCAATAACTTCATCAACGCTACTCGCTACGGTTTCTTGATCAAAATAACGGACGTATAAGTTCATAAGAGTTACAAAAAACACTTGCCCTCTCGGACAAATTCGTTATCCAACAGGAGGAGTATTGTTCACCGAGTAAAAAGTTGTTTTATCTCCTCCCGACATTCTTAAAATTGAGCGGAAAACGAGACTCGAACTCGCGACCCCAACCTTGGCAAGGTTGTGCTCTACCAACTGAGCTATTTCCGCAAGCAAGTGAAGAGGAGGAGACTCGAACTCCCACGACATAATCGTCACTACCCCCTCAAAGTAGCGCGTCTACCAATTCCGCCACCTCTCCAAGTTTGCTCGTCAGACGAAACGAAGTGCCCAGAACAGGACTCGAACCTGCACGTCATTGCTAACACCAGTACCTGAAACTGGCGCGTCTACCATTCCGCCACCTGGGCCGCTCTTTTTCGTCTTTATCTGTCCAATAAATGAGCGGAAAACGAGACTCGAACTCGCGACCCCAACCTTGGCAAGGTTGTGCTCTACCAACTGAGCTATTTCCGCTTATAGCGCTTTCTCTCAAACGCGGTGCAAAGATAGCGCTTTTATTATTACCGACAAACTTTTGGAGCAAAAAAATCACTCAAAACACTGTTTTTCCTTTTTCGCAGACGTTCAGGAACGTTGGAGGGGCTATTCTTCCGACTTTACAGTACTATACGAAAAAGCGGGTGTCATTGCGTTAACCAGCTGATTTTCATAAAAGCACGGATGACACGAAGAGAAATAACGTGACGGCAGACAGGAAAAACAGGCCGGCTGACAAAAAATTCTACACAACCGACAGAAAATACGGGATGGCTGACAGCATTTTCCATGACTGTCCCATTCATACCCGAATCACTACGGTCTTAAAACGCCTCAGCGAACCGCCTCCGGAGCCTCGGAGTGCAGTCCGCTGAGAAATGCTGCCGGCCGCGACAGAACGGCCACCGCATGGGAAAAATGACGGATTAACGCTGGTCAATGGGCACGTAGGTGCACTCCTCGCTCACACTACGATAGGCGGGACGGATGATGCGTTTTCCTTCAAAGTTGAGCTCTTCATTGCGATGGGCACACCATCCGACAATGCGTGCCATGGCAAAAAGCGGCGTATAGATTGCAGGTGGCAGCCCTATGAGTTCATAAACGAAACCGGAATAGAAATCGACATTCGCACAGAGCGTCTTTTTCCGTCCTTTGATTTCATATACTGTCTCGATGGCGCATTTTTCGAGGCGCTCCATGAAAGCAAACTCGCGGTCACGCCCTTTTTCACGTGCCAAGTCACGTGCCAGTTTTTTGAGCAACACCGCACGCGGATCGGAGAGGGTATAAACCGCATGGCCGATGCCATAGATTAGTCCGGTCTTGTCGTAGACCTCACCCGCCACCATACGACGCAGGTAAGTGCGGATCTCTTCCTCATCTTCCCAGTTGGTGATTGTCTCTTTGAGATGGTGGACCATGTTGTCGACTTTGATGTTGGCGCCGCCGTGGAGCGGACCTTTCAGCGAACCGATACCAGCTGCTATCGAAGAATAAGTATCCGTGCCTGTCGACGACGTGACGCGCACCGTAAAGGTGGAGTTGTTTCCACCGCCGTGCTCGGCGTGCAGGATGAGCAGCAAGTCGAGCGTCCGGGCTTCCAGCTTGGTATACGAGCCTTTGAGCATGTAGAGGAAATTCTCGGCGATGGAAAGTTGCTCCTGTGAGTGACGTATATGAAGCGAACGTCCGAGTGTCTTGTGACGAAGCATGTTGTAAGCGTAGGCAATGATCGTCGGGAACTTGGAGATGAGTTCCACACTCTGCCGCATGAGATTGTCGCGCGACGTATCGTCTGGCGTGGAGTCGAACGTATAAAGTTCAAGTACACTACGCGCAAGGATGTTCATGACGTTGGTCCCTTCAAGTTCTATGATGTTGAGGATGGTCTTGGGATCAAGCGGCATGTTGTCGGTTATCTGCTCGCAGAACGACTGCAACTCTTCGCGGTCGGGCAGACGTCCGGACAACAGGAGGAAAGCGATTTCCTCGAAACCGAACCGGTGTTCTGCCAGAATGGGATTGACGAGATCTGATATCTCGTAACCGCGATAATAGAGCTTGCCTTCGATCGGCGTCAAAGTACCGTCGGAGTTACGTTCATAGCCAACTACGTTTCCCACATTGGTCAAGCCGACGAGCACTCCCGTTCCGTCCTCATTGCGCAGGCCGCGCTTCACGTCGAGTTGCCTGAAAAGTTCCGCATCTATTTTGATGCAACTTTTCATCTCGTCGGACAGTTTATATATAATGTATTCCTTTTTCATCATTCGCAGTTTAAGGGTTCAAGACAAACGAGGTCAGTTCATCGGTAAAGTCGGACGTGGCGAGCGGAGTACCACCAGGCATGAAGCGGGCCAGATCGGCCGTGGCGCGGCCGGCGGCAAACATCCGCTCCAAAGCAGCTGTGACTCGGGCGGCTGCCTCTCCCCACCCCAAGTATTCGAGCATCATGACAGCCGAAAGGATAAGCGAGCAAGGATTGACTACGTTTCTCCCTGCGATATTGGGTGCTGTTCCGTGTGTAGCTTCAAAGATGGCACTGCCCGTGACATAATTAATGTTGGCGCCGGGTGCAATACCGATTCCTCCCACCATCGCGGCAAGCATATCGGAAACATAATCGCCATTTAGGTTCAGCGTAGCGATGACGGAATAATTTTCGGGCATAAGAAGGGCGTTTTGCAGGAAAGCATCGGCAATGCAATCGTTCACGACGAGACGCCCACTGCGGAGGGCTTCGCCATACTCGCGCTCAGCCAGCTCATATCCCCACGCCTTGAATCCTCCTTCGGTAAACTTCATGATGTTCCCTTTGTGCACCAATGTGACGGACGGTAAGCCATGGTCAAGCGCATAGCGGCAAGCTGCGCGGACAAGACGCTCCGTACCCTCTTTCGACACGGGCTTCACGCCATAGGCGGACGTCTCGGGGAAACGGACCTTGGCGACACCCATCTCATCATGGAGGAAACGGTAGAATTTCCGGGCCTCAGGTGAGCCACTGGCCCACTCAATGCCGGCGTAAATGTCCTCCGTGTTCTCGCGGAAAATATGCATGTTCACCTTGGCCGGGTCTTTGACGGGCGAAACAACTCCCTTGAACCATCGAACAGGGCGCAGACATACATAAAGGTCGAGAGTCTGACGCAGGGCAACGTTCAGCGAACGGATGCCACCGCCGACAGGTGTCGTCAGCGGACCCTTGATGCCGATAAGATATTCTTTGAACGCCTCCATCGTCTCATCGGGCAACCACGAGCCAGTCTTGTCAAAAGCACGCTCACCGGCCCATACTTCCATCCAATCGATGCGCCGTGCCGTACCGTAAGCCGCACTGACAGCAGTGTCGACCACCTGTCGCATGGCAGGAGTGATTTCCACGCCGACGCCGTCGCCGGTGATAAACGGAATGGTGACAACGTCAGGAACGATTAACCTGCCGTCGGGAGTTTTGCTTACTTTACTCATGGCTTAATGAATTTAACGCAGAACCGGCTTTGAACCACGCGATCTGCTGAGTGTTATACGTATGTTGGGCGGAGAAATTCTCCGTCGTACCATCGGCATGATGCAGCGTCACGTTCAGAATGCTGCCCGGCGCCAGCGACATCACGCCCGTCACCGACAGACGATCATCCTCACGGACCTTGTCGTAATCATCTTTATCGACAAACGTAAGCGCCAGTATGCCTTGTTTCTTCAAGTTCGTTTCGTGAATGCGGGCAAAGCTCTTGGCAAGGATGACCTTTACGCCCAGATAGCGCGGCTCCATTGCCGCGTGTTCGCGGCTCGACCCTTCACCATAGTTCTCCTCTGCCACAACGATGCTCCCCTGCCCTTTCGCCTTATAGTCGGCGGCCACGGCCGAGACAGCTCCCCGTTGGCCGTTAAGGACGTTAAGGACGCAATTCGTCTCTCCGCTGAAAGCGTTCACTGCGCCCATGAGAAGGTTTTGAGAGATGTTCTGCAAATGTCCGCGATAGCGCAGCCACGGTCCGGCCATCGAGATATGGTCCGTGGTGCACTTTCCCTTCGTTTTGATAAGGAGGGCTAAATCGAGAAAATCGTGTCCGTCCCAACGAGGGAAAGGTTCGAGGCGTTGCAGGCGTTCACTGTCTGGCGCAATGCAAACCGGCTCATCCGTAACAGTGGGGGCAATATAACCAGCCGTCGTGCCGACGAAACCCGTCACAGGCAATTCGTCACCGACAGGCGGATCGAGGCGGACAGCCACGCCATCCTTATTTATTAATGTGTCGGTCAGCGGATTGAAACCCAAGTCACCGGCCAGCGTCAGTGCCATGACGATTTCTGGCGAAGCGATAAACGCGTGTGTATTGGGATTACCGTCCGCACGCTTGGCGAAATTCCGGTTGAACGAAGTGACTATGGAGTTGCGCCGCGTCGGGTCATCGGTCTTGCGCTGCCATTGGCCGATGCATGGGCCGCACGCGTTGGCCATCACCGTCGCTCCAACGGCTTGGAAGTCTGCCAACATACCGTCGCGCTCTGCCGTAGCACGCACGCGCTCCGAGCCGGGATTGACAACAAGCGCCGCACGCACGGGGATGCCTTTTTCAACAGCCTGCCGGGCTACAGAAGCCGCACGCCCAAGATCCTGGTATGAAGAATTGGTGCACGAACCAATCAGACCGACCTCCATACGCGACGGAAATCCTTCACGGGCCACACGGTCACGGAGCCCGGAAATAGGACATGCAGCATCGGGGGTGAAAGGACCGTTGACATATGGTTCAAGTGCCGAAAGATCGATATCGATCAACTGGTCATAAAACTTTTCTGGCTGTGCTAGGACTTCGGGATCAGCTTGCAGGTCGGCTTTCACACTATCTGCCAGACGGCTCACGGCTGCGCGGTCCGTCGCATCAAGATATGCACGCATCCGGTCGTCGTAGGGGAAGACCGAAGTAGTCGCGCCGACTTCTGCGCCCATATTACAGATGGTAGCCTTACCGGTACACGAAAGCGATGCAGCCCCATCGCCGAAGTATTCAATAATGGCGTTTGTACCGCCTTTGACAGTTAGGATTCCGGCCAGTTTGAGGATAACGTCTTTCGGCGAAGCCCAACCGCTGAGTTGCCCGGACAGACGGACTCCGATAAGGCGGGGCACTTTCAACTCCCACGCCATGCCGGTCATCACGTCAACCGCGTCTGCTCCGCCTACTCCGATAGCCACCATGCCCAGTCCGCCGGCATTCGGGGTATGCGAATCTGTGCCCACCATCATTCCTCCTGGAAACGCATAGTTTTCCAAGACGACCTGATGGATTATGCCGGAACCCGGCCGCCAGAAACCGATGCCGTATCGTGCCGACGCACTTTGCAAAAAGCCATAGACTTCGGCGTTCTCGCCATTTGCCTTTGCGAGGTCCGCCGATGCGCCCGAACAGGCCCGCACAAGGTGGTCGCAATGCACTGTCGAAGGAACCGCCACACGGTCCCGCCCGGCATTCATGAACTGCAAGAGGGCCATTTGGGCCGTTGCGTCCTGCATGGCAACGCGGTCGGGACGAAAGTCTGCATAGTCCATCCCACGGCGGTAAGGCGCGAGCGTACTTTCGTCGTAAAGGTGAGCATAAAGTATCTTTTCGGCCAACGTCAAAGGACGTCCCAACACACTGCGGGCTTTGGTCACTTGACTGCCATACAGGGCATAAAACTGTTCTATTTTGTCGAAATCCTGAATCATGCGTTTTCCTTTTTCACGGGTTATACCATAGTTTCCGCCTTTACGACAGCTTTTCTTGCCACAGTCCTGAACATATGCTTCAAGCCGTTTTTCCACACCGTCGCCCGAACGGAAATTTGAATTCCGACGACAAAGATAAGCAACTTCCTGCATAAAAAGCAAATTCCACCGCCACTTTTTTGCAAAATAGCGATGGAATTTCACAAAGTATTCACTTTTTATTCATTTCAAAGCAACCCTATATACAAAATGATAGATAGGTTCGAGCGTTGCGGCCGTGAGCTGACCGAGGACCTCCCCCCGCGCCACCATCAGGCGCATGGGCAGGCTGCCGGCACCTGGGCTGTAGGGAGGCTGCTCGTATGCATAATCGCTCAGGACAAAGCCGTGGCGCTCATAGAACTGAATGCGACGCCGGGCTTGCGACGTGGTCGGCGGTTCCACCTCAAGCACTACGGGGAGCGGTGTCGTGCTTTTCAGCCATTCGATAACGTCGCCGCCATAACCATGCCCCCGCAGGCTGGAAGCTATGGCGAAATGTTCGACATAGCGATATGAAGGGAAGTCCCAGTAAGTGATAAATCCGACAAAGGAGCCGCCGTCACTGACGACTTGCGCCACGAAAAAAGGGTTCTCTGCGAGCACGGTGCGAAAGTCGTCGAGGGGTCTCCGCTCGTCGTCCGGAAAAGCTGAAACATAAAGCCCGATGACGTCGTCGTATTCGGGCGAGTCCGGGGTCAGGCGAATGAATTTCAACATGATGTGTTCAGTTTATATTATAGTCAGACTGTCGTTTCGTCTTCGATGCGCAGGAATTCAATCTTTCCTAACCGTTCTTTCAACTGAGGCATAACGGAAAGGCGGATACGCAACACAAGGCGGCAGTCCATGCCACTATACCCTTGCTCGACTACAACGGGCGAAAGTTCCTTTACGACACGCATAGCGGCATTCAGTCCTGTATATGGGACGACGGCGACCAGCTGCCCGTCGACCGTACGCTCCACCACTGGAGCCGCGTCGAGCGCCTCGCGGGCAGCGGTGCGATAAGCTGCGGTCAGTCCGCTCGTGCCTAGCTTTATGCCGCCAAAATAGCGGACAACGACAACCAGCACGTTCGTCAGTCCCTTCGAGTGGATTTGCCCAAGAATGGGCTTGCCAGCCGTGCCCGAGGGCTCACCGTTGTCATTCGCGCGGAAGCGGGCACCGTCCGGACCAAGCACATAGGCGTAACAGACGTGGCGGGCGTCGTAATACTCATGCTGGAAAGCAGAGAGTGCCGTTTTCACATCGTCTTCGGTTGTCACCGGGCGGACAAAGGCCAAGAACTTACTGCGTTTCTCCGTATAGACTGCCTCTGCCGAGGCGTCCACGGTGTGATAGACATCTGCACACATAGCGCAAAGTTACGAAAAAAGGCGACGTGACCGCCCTCACCACCTTCAAATTACGCCGCAAGTCCACAAAAAAAGAGTCCCGAATCATTCGACTGTTTCGGAACTCTTTGTACGCCCTCAGGGGCTCGAACCCTGGACCCATTGATTAAGAGTCAATTGCTCTACCAACTGAGCTAAGGACGCATTGCTTATCGCTGTTTTGCGAGTGCAAAAGTAGCGTTTCTTTTTGTAACGACCAAGCACCCGGACGTTTTTTTTGAAAAAAACTTCAAAAAAGCCATTTACACGCCCCAGACTGACGGCGGAGATAGGTGTTGTGGCCGATGCGTCAGACGGTGACGTCTGATGAATGCGTGACGTTTTTCACCATCACTTCACACCGGGCGGGAGGGCTGCCCACCCCACTCTGCCTGGCAAATCGGGCTGATACCTACGCTGTAAACCAGATATGAGAAACTGTCAGCCGCGCCGGATTTTCTGTCAGCCGTTCCGCTCAGGCTGTCACTACTTCTGTTTTTACGGGGGTACCGACTGTTCGGACGGATAGCGGATGACGAGTAACAGAGGAAAAGCGAGGGAGCAACACCACAGCGTTGCTCCCTCGCCAATATCCTTGTGCGGATGCGTCACACCCCGACGGCTTCACGTCACACCGGGGCAACCGTCCAGTCTCATTCTTCGTCGAGTTTGTGAATGACCAAGCCACTCCGGAGCTTGGGCTCGAACCACGTGGCCTTAGGAGGCATGATCTTGCCGCTGTCGGCAATCTTCATGATCTGCTCCATTGTCACGGGATATAGGGCGAGCGCCATTTTCATCTCGCCGCTGTCGACGCGCCGCTTCAACTCTTCAAGACCGCGCAGTCCACCCACAAAGTCTATCCGTTTGTCCGACCGCAGGTCAGTGATGCCCAAAAGCTTGTCGAGTATGAGGCGTGAAGAGATGTCGACATCAAGGTTTCCGATGGGGTCTGCCGGGTCGAACGTTCCAGGCTTCGCGGTGAGTTTGTACCACGTTCCGCCGACATAAAGAGAGAATTCGTGAAGCCGGGCCGGCTTGTAGATTTCGGTCCCAATGCGTTCGACATCGAAGTCTGTGCGCAACGCTTCGACAAACTGCCCTTCGCTCATACCGTTGAGGTCTTTGACCACGCGGTTATAATCGAGAATGGTGAGCTGCTCGGCGGGGAAACAAACGGCCATGAAGTAATTATATTCTTCATGTCCAGTGCTGTCGGCGTGAGCGGCTGCCTTTTCGGCGCCCACAAGCGCGGCGGCCGCCGAACGGTGGTGACCGTCGGCGATATAAAGTGCGTCCATCGACGCAAAGGCGTCCGTGATAGCCTGCTTGTCGGCTTCGTCGTCGATAACCCAGAACTTATGGCCGAATCCGTCGCCCGGGGCGATGAAGTCGTACTGCGTGGGCTGTGCGGCATACTTGCGGATGAGTCCTTCGAGCACCTCGTTGTGCCGGTAGGCCAAGAAAACGGGTTCGACATTGGCATTCGTAATGCGCACGTGCCTCATACGATCTTCTTCCTTGTCGCGGCGCGTGAGCTCATGCTTCTTGATGACGCCGTTCATATAGTCCGGCACATAGGTGCAAAGCACGATACCATACTGCGTCTTTCCGTTCATTTCCTGAGCGTAGAGGTAGTAGTTCTCCGTGTCGTCCTGAACGAGCCACTGTTCGTTCTGGAACTTTTCGAAATTCTCCTTGGCACGTTCGTATATCTGGGGATCATATTCGTCGAAGCCGTCGGGAAACTCAATCTCGGGCTTGATGATATGATAGAGCGACTTCTCATTGTCGCCGGCCTCAGCCTTGGCCTCGTCAGAGCTGAGCACATCATAGGGACGCGAGGCTACCTGCTCGACAAGCGACTTGGGCGGCCTTAGTCCTTTGAATGGTTTTACGACTACCATAGTAGTATTGCTTGAGTTCAACTTATAAATGCAACTTTTTGGGT
>HF989163.1 GCA_000431275.1 Prevotella sp. CAG:755
TCCCTGGTCACAGGGTCGGTCTTCAAGACAATGTCTCGCCTGTGTCTTTCTCTCATTGACTCATTTGATTTATGCTCTCAAATCTGTCAACTTTTTTCAGTTCAAGTCACTTGTTTGGCTGTGTCGGTGATTTTTGGTTACTTTGCAATAAGCTCACAGTGCAGAATTAATACTCACTGCCAAAGATAACCTAGAAAGGAGAATTACTGATGAATAGACCTCGTTTTATTTACTCAGAACTATGGCTCAGAAGAGTACAAGATTTAATGAGCCGAGTTAGTCGCGTGCGACTTTAATTCAATATTCGATTGGATGTGATCCTCGAAGAGGATTGCCTCCTCTTATTATAAATATACCGTCATTGATAAAATAATCAAGTTTCACTATATTTATAAATATTAATAGGGAATTGCAGGGTCAGCATGTATATCATTCCCTTATGTTATTTGGAAACAGGATAAAAGAGCTCAGGAGGAGCAAGGGTTGCTGCAGCGACAATTGGCGGCAGCTTTGGAAATAGACACTCCAATGTTTAGTAAGATTGAACGTGGAGACAGGCGAGCGAAACGCGAGCAAGTAATCAAACTTTCGGAACTGCTTCATCAGGACGAAAAAGCAATGCTGACCTTATGGCTGGCAGACAAGTTTATCGAAGCTGTCGAGGATGAGCAGGAACGTGATCTGTGCAACGATACCATCATTGTTGCACAGGAAAAGATAAAGACAATGTAATTATGGAGAAAGACATCTTTCCATTAGCGCATAAAACAGGAATACACAGCTATATAGGAACGGCTCTTTAATGGTTGTTCTTCATCATTTATATTATTGGCCCTACAAGCTTGCGCAACAACTTATAGGCGAGGTAAAGAGTTGCTTTGTCTCCTGCCGCTATTCCCATATTCATAGGTGGCTATGTTGTATTTGTTTTGTTGCTTCACGGTCTCAAGCAATGTATTTATGCTTACTTCAAAAGCAATATAAGGGAGTTGAACAATCGTGTTGACCGTGAGAATATGGACAGTTTTATTGTTCAGCATCTGGGGGAGATACAGAAGAAGCAGGAGCAGGCATCAACAATGGCTGCGCCATAATGCGAAATATCTCCTTCTGATAATGTTTCGCAAGAAGAGCATTCCAAGGAAACACCTATCGAAGATGATTTGCAGCCAGACATCATGCCAGAACTTGAACAGGCACTCAAAACGGCACAGCGTAATCTAGCTCCTTTCATGTAGCAGCTACATATTGACCGCATCCAATTGACGGAGGCAAAAACGAAGAGCGGCTGGGAGAAGTTGGAGAGTATCCTCAGATATACACGCCTTGTGTTCCTTCCTCATGGTTTCAGCGATGAAGAGTTCTATCAGATTGAAGAAGCCGTCAAGTTGCTCATACAATGTAATGGCGTTGTGAACGGTGTGGCGGTAAAGATTGAAAAGAACAAGCTGAAGCAGGCTGACCTGAAGAACTTTGCTTGGAATATAGTACAACATAGACACGGAGATACTGGCCATATTTGTGCTCAACCTGTTCCACTCTTGGTTCAAGAACACCGAGCGAGAAAGCATTCGGAAGACGCTCCGCAATACAAATGGCAAATTTTCAATTGAGATAGACGAGAACATCATAGAACATCTACCAATGCTGGAGGGAAAAGTGCTTGGCAAGAATCGCAAATAGCGTATTTGTGGATTTCTATTGTTGTTTGGCTTTACTGACCTCATTACTTCTTCTTATCGTTTACGCACAGACGTAATATGCTGATAATCAGTCGTGATTATGTTTGAGGAAGTCAAATGATTCCGATAAGTAAAGGGATCTGAAATGTAAGCAACGGCGTGCGGCTTCATAACCGCACGCCGTTGCTTTGTTTAAGGATACGTATTTGTATCGTCTTATCAGTGCCTCTTGATGGATATGAGAGGCAAATGGGGTGACTCTGATAAGTTTGTTGGGGATATTAGAAAGTAAGGCTCTGTTCTTTCGCCGTAAGGTTGGCTCTGCTCGTGTTTGCAGAAAGAACTTGCAGTTTATGTTTCGCTGTGTGTCCGAAGATGGTATATTCTTGGTGTATTGTTCAATCAAACAATCAAAGAAGATGACATCAGTAAAAGTAAAGTTTAGAGCTTCGCGTGTTCCGGGCAAGGCCGGTTGTGTGTTTTATCAAGTGATTCATGCGCGTGTGGTCCGCCAGATTCGGACAAATTTTCATCTATTTACCGACGAGTGGGATTGTTGTCAGGGAAACGTTGTGGCCGTCAGCCCGGACATATTGCCTGTACGTGCCAACTATTTGAACGACGTCCGGGCGAAAATACGCCGCGATTGTCTGCGTTTGAACAGTGTAGTGGAAGAGTTGGTTCGTCAAGGCCGTGCATTCACAGTCGATGATATCGTGGCGAGGTATGTAGCCCGAAAGTCTGAACTTTCTTTTTTCCATTTCATGTACGATGTGACAGTCCAGTTGTCTCGGTTGGGACGGGAGCGGACATCCGAAACGTATGCCACGACGCTTCGTAGTTTCAAGGCTTTCAGAATGGGGGTGGATGTGCCCGTTGACGAGATTACACCGGAGTTGATGCTCTATTATGAGGCCTATTTGCGTAACAGAGGGTTGGCGATGAACACCATCTCTTTCTACATGCGTATTCTTCGGGCCGTTTATAACCGCGCAGTCGAACAAGGACTGACCCCGCAACGTCATCCGTTCAAACCAACCTATACCGGCATTGCGCGGACGACCAAGCGTGCTGTCGCGCTCAATGTGGTCAAGCGGATCAAGGCGTTGGATCTGCCTCCACATTCATCGTTGGACTTGGCGAGAGACCTTTTCCTGTTTTCTTTCTATACGCGAGGGATGTCGTTTGTCGATATGGCCTACTTACGGAAAAGTGACCTTCGTAACGGTGTGCTGACGTACCGCAGACGGAAGACGGGGCAGCGTCTTACGGTGAAGTGGGAGCGATGCATGCAGCAGGTCGTGGACAAGTATGCCCCCACGCAGACGGATTATCTCCTGCCTATCATCCGTCCCACGGGCAACCCTCGCCGTCATTATCAGAATGCGCTCCACTTGGTCAATGTGTGTCTGCATTCCATTGGCGAACGCATTGGCCTGTCAAGCCGTCTGACCATGTATGTCGCCCGTCACACCTGGGCCAGCGTGGCCCGCAGCAAACACATCCCTATTTCTGTCATCAGTGAAGGGATGGGGCACGATTCCGAAGCCACGACCCAGATTTATCTCGCATCGTTGGACCATTCCGTTGTCGACCGGGCCAACGCAATGATCCTGCGCGGTTTGTGATCCGTTCTCCGGCTCAGTCCGGTCGTCTGTCGTGAAAGGCCATGTCGCGTCAGTCGTTATCCTGTTGACGGTTGGATATAATAGTGGATAGCGTGCGAAATCCGTTCTGCTTTGCCCGTCGGAGAGGGCAGGGCGTCATTTTCTTGGCCAGACTGTTTCCTGCGTTTTCGTGGGAATGTGTAACTTTGCCGAGAAAGTAATCATCAACTTGAAGGCTATGGATTGCATTAAGAATCGGCGGAGTGTCCGCCGTTATGACGCGCGTCCCGTGGAGGACGCCCTTCTGCACCGTCTCCTCGCCGAGGCCGAACGCACGCAGACTATGGGTAACATGCAGTTATACAGCGTTGTGGAGACTCGTTCGCCCGAGATGAAAGCCCGTTTGCTTCCCTTACATTTCGGCCAGCGTATGGTGACCGAAGCTCCCGTTGTACTCACGTTCTGCGCAGATTTCAACCGGACTGTACGTTGGTGTGAGCAGCGTCAGGCAGAGCCTGGTTATGATAACTTCCTTTCGTTCCTCAATGCCGCCACCGACGCCCTGCTCTATTGCCAGACGTTTTGTACGCTTGCTGAGGCCGAAGGGCTGGGGCTCTGTTTCCTTGGGACGACTTTCTATAACCCACAGGGCATTGTTGATGTGCTCAGCCTGCCTCACCTAGTGGCGCCAGTGGCAACCATCACGCTTGGATGGCCTGCTGAAGAACCTGAACAGACTGACCGCCTGCCTCTTTCGGCCATTGTTCATGATGAGCATTATCATGACTATGACGCCCAGACCATAGACAACGCATATAGTGAGAAGGAAAGCCTTCCCGAGAACCTCGCTTTCGTTCTCGAGAACGGCAAGCAAACTCTTGCGCAGGTCTTCACGGACGTCCGCTATACGCGTCGCGACAATGAGACCCTTTCGCGTGGTTATCTCGACATGCTACGTCGCCAAGGGTTCCTCCGCGAGTGATTGTTGCCCCTCCTTGGTCTTTATGAACGGCCCCGTCTGGTCGCTTCCGAGCGAGCAAGCGGGGCCGTTCTTTCGTTTGTGCCGCTCTTATGGGGGCTGTTGTCTGGCGACGCCTTTCATGTTGTTGGTATAGGGGTGGAGAAGGAACTATTGCATTCCGCTTGCTGCCCGTAGATGCTCTTGCCAGGAGAACCTGCATCAACAGAGGTGCCACTACGTTTTCTTGGAAGAAGGAAACAGATACAAAATGAGCGGACAAAGGCCGGAGATCCTTTGTCCGCTCGCAAAAAAGGAGAAGCGCGTCGCCTCGCGCGACGACCCGCTCTCCTTGCGGTATTCAAGTGCAAGCCTTACTGAGCGGCCGGCACGATGATCGTGATGATGTCGTTGTTCGCGTAGTCTGCGATGGTGCCCCAAGGCGACGCTGCTTTGACGCGGATGCGGATGACGAGGTTTTCGACAAGCTGCCAAGTCTTTCCGTCTTCGGTGAAGTTGATCACACCGGTGTTCGGATCGAGGGTGACGTACTTGGCGTCGTCGGCGTTCACCAGCTCGTAGGTCGGCTTCGTCAAGCCCCAGAGAGTGAACGGGTTGGTGCCGGTTGCGTAGTCGTAGACGTTGCCGCCGGGGAGGTTGTTTCCGAACCATGCCACGCCGTCCTTCCACATCGGGTTGCCGAACATGTCGTTCCACTGGAAGCCCTTCGACGTTTCGATGTTGGCCTCGTTGCGGTCGCTGACGTAGATCGTCGTCTCGCCCGGTACCCACGTTCCGCTGAAGCCTTCCACGACGATGTTGGCGGCGTAGCGGTGAGTCGTGTGCTGGCCGTAGGTGATGGCCGTCGACATGTTGAGGGCACCGTTGTTATAGGTGTTCTGGTCGATGGTGAGCGTGTGGCCGCTGACCGTCGTTCCGGTCGGGTTGGCAATGCGCCAGTTGTTCGTCACTTCACCTCCGACGTTGTCGATCGCCGTGACGTCGTCCGTATATCCGGTGAAGACGCTTTCGAGGTTCATCGAGAAGTCGACGCCGGTGATCTGGTCAGCGCTGTTGCGCGTCACCTTCGGCTGGAATACTACCGTGCCGTTCTCGTCCGTACCTGCCCAGAAGTGGCTGTCAGTCGTGAGGGTGTGGTTCGGGTAAGTCATCGGGGCGTTCACGTTAGCCGTGATGACGTACCTACGCTGTGCGCCGCTTGACGTAGAACCGTATTGAACGGTCAGCGTGGTCGGCAGGTTCTGGTCGATGTTGGCGCCTCCGCGGATGACGAGGTAGATCTTCTTGTTCTGTTTGTCTACTTCGATGTAGGCTGCCTTGTTCGACTCGTTCACCATGTCGTAGGTGAAGAACTGGTCGTCGCCCATCATCTCGCCCTTGTTGAAGATGCGCAAGTAGGCTGCTTCGCTTACTTCCCAGCGCTGTTCTGTGTCTTTCCAAGAGAGGCCGTTGAAGTTCTTGAAGTCGGTGGCGTTGAGCGTCAGCGTTTCGGTCAGCTCGATGTCGTCGACGGTGATCTGGCTATACTGCGTCGTGAACGTGCGCACTCTGCCTACGCGGGTGTTGGCCTCGGCCTGCACCTTGCGTCCGATGAGGGCCACGGAGCCTTCGGCATCTTCGGCGATGCCGAGCACGCCCGACGTCTCGCCGATGGAGAACGATGCTCTCGTCTGGTCGGTCGGATTGACAAAGTCATACGTCGTGCTGAATATATCGGCCGGGAAGACCGTCGCAAGGTCTTTGCCGCCCAGCAGTGCAGTTCCGTTCGCATCGTAGCCGACGTATTTGCGGCCGGTGCTGTAATCGACGGTCTGCTCGCCTCTGTAATTGAGACGGCCGCTGTTGGCGTTGTCGCAGACGGTCTTCACGTCGTCAGCTCGGAGCACGGCGTGCTGCACACCGAAGTAGTTGGTAGTCAGGTCAGAGTTCTTGTCGACTTCGTTCGTAGCCTTTGGCTTCACTTTCAGGCAAACTGCGTATACCGAGCCGGCTTCGATGTCGGTGTTGACCTTCATCGTGACGATACCCGTCGTCGGGTCGCCGGTGCACTCGCGGATGGAGAGGAAGTTGGACGGCGCGCGGTTCATCTTGAAGCCGTCGAAGCTCACGTCGTAGTTGTCGGTGAAGTTCTCGGCGTATTTGGCCGGAGATACGCGGAAGCGGACCGTCGTAACGGTGTCCTGAGCCACCGAAGTCCATACGTTGTTGCTGTTGCGTACTTGCAACTGGTAGAACGAGGTCTGTCCGTAGCTCGTCTCGGCATTAGGCATGTAGACGACGCTCTGGATCATGTTCTTCAGCAGGCCGAGGTCGGTGAGTGTGGTCTCGATTCCAGCGAACTTTTCGTCGATGGCTTCCTTGTCGTAGTAGTTGGCTTGGAGGCCTTCGAGCGTGGCGTACTGGCTGAGTTTGCTTTCGAGATCGGCGATGTCGGCGATAGCCTGTACGAGTTGCTCGTGGTCGGCGTTGGCTTGCGTCACGAGGGCTTCGAGCGTCTGAGCCTTGTAGTCTTCGAGGGCTTGGATACGGCTGATGATGCTGTTGATGGTTTCAGCCGTTGCGCTGCTGCTGGCCACTTCTTCGATGCGTGCCGAGAGTTTGTCCATCTCCTCGTCGATGCCGCCGAGTTGCGTGTCGAGCGACTGGAACTTGGCGATGTGTTCCAAGTTAGCCTCTTGCAGCTCGCTGATGTCGCTCTTCAAGGTTTCGAGCTGGGTCAGCTGCGTCTGGATTTCAGCGATGGCTTCGCCGTTGTTCTCGGCCATTTCCTTGACGTTGTTGAACTCGGTCAAGCGTTCGGCAAGCGTCTGGTTAATGCCGGCAATCGTCTCTTGGAGCTTGCTGATTTCCGAAGCGTCAGCCTTGTCTTTGAGGGCAGCGTTCAGGTCTTCCTGTGCCTTGGCCAGGTTTTCCTGCAGCGTGCCGATTTCTTCTTGCAGGGCGGTCAGCTTCTGGTTCAGCGTGCCGTCGAGGCCGTTCACCTCTTCAATAAGGTCATTGATGCGGTCGGAGAGCGCGATCACTTCCGAAGCGTCGGCTTTGCCGTTGGCCAGTGTGGTCAGTTCAGCAACGAGCTGCTGCAATTCGCTGACAGTGCTGTTGTCAGCCTTGCCGGCGATTGCGGTCTCCATCTGTCCTTGCAGAGTCTCGATGGCGCTGTTGATAGCCGCCGTCATGTCTGCCGTCGAGATGTGTGGCAGCTCCTTCACCTGGTCGATTTGTTCCTGCAACGAACGAATGTCGTCGTCATAGTCGGAGCAACCCGTGAAGACGGGGGCTGCAACTGCGGTCAGGGCGCAGAATACAGCCACTCTAATAAACCTTTTTCTCATAACGAATTTAGATTTAGTGATTTTGGGTGTTTGTTATCTCTTTCTTCTCTGGTCTATGCCGTTCTCCGGCGAACCGATGAGTCGGCGTATTTCGTTGAAAATCTTTCTGTTGTGCCTTCTCGGGCATACCGGCTTAGCTTCGGTAGCTCTTTCCATCTCTTACGAAGAGGAGAAACAAGTTTTGTAACTTACAGTTGCTTAATGCGTTGCCGGCAGACGCCGTTGAGTAAATGATTTTCAAGGTGTTGAGATTTGCTGAATTTTTTTTTGATTTTTTCGTGGCTTTCCTTGCTTTATTCGGGACAAACGTCTATCTTTGCCCCGTGTTTTCCTCCTCTTCGTAAGAGATGGAAAATCTTTACTACCTCTACGTGAGGTCTTTTATTTAGGTTAAATCAGATACGCTCTTGCTGTGGATGGCAGTTCCATCATGGCAAGGGATTTTTTTATGTTTCGTCCGCAGTTCCTGTCAGAGGTTCCCGGAGAAACGGTCGCAGCGACGGAAAAAACAGTCAGGGCGACAGGATTTCCTGTCGCCCTGACTGTTTTTCACAGAGTCCGTGGATGAATCTCCGCGTTCAGTTCCGTGTGTTGCCCTTTGCCTTGTAGGCTTCCATTTGTGCGCGGCTGCGGCTGATGGTGACGAGGTAGACGCCGCCGGCGATAAGGACGACGGCCACGATTTTGGACGCATTAAAGTTGTCGAGCCCCCAGTATATGGCCGCGATGCTGGCCACGGCGGGCTGCACGTAATTGTACATGCCTCCTACGGTGGGGCGCAGGTTCTTCTGTCCGACGACAATGAGCGAATAGCTTAGGAATGTGCCGCCGACGACGATGAACGCTATGGCGCCCCATGTGTGCGCGTCGAAAGTTGTCCATTGTGTGGCAAGCAGGCTGTTGTAAGAGAAGGGCAGGGTGGCAATGAAGGCAAAAGTGAACATCCACTTCATCAGTGTGACCATCGAATAACGGCTCACGAAGTGTTTGAACAGCACGAAATAGGTGGCATAGCTCAATTGAGCCAGCACGACGAGCACATCGCCCCATATGTTGTCGCCCGCAGTGGTGTCGGAGCCACTGCCCGGGTGGCTGCCGATGATGAGGACGAGTGCCCCGGTAGCGCCTACGGCGATGCCGAGCACTTTCTTCCCCGTGATGGGTTCGTGCAGGTAGAGGGCGGACAGTCCCATGGCGAGCAGGGGCATACTCGTCGTGATGATGCTGGCGTTGACAGGCGACGTCAGGCCCACGCCGAATATGAAGAAACCTTGGTTGAGCACAATGGCCAACAGTGAGGCCAGAAAGATTTTTGCCATGTCGCGGTGGTTGACGTGTTCCGGCTTTTGGAAAAACGAGGCCAGCCAGAAAAGTATCATGGCGCCGAAGAAGCGAAGGTCGGTGACGACTAGCGACGTGGCTGCTCCGCTGGCAATCACTATTTTCGCTACGGGCGACATCAGCCCCCATATGGCGTTGGCGCAGCACATAGCAGTGTGTCCTTTCAGTGCAGGGAGATTCATACGTAATATATTATATGTGTGTTTGAACGTGCTTTCAGTGTTGAATAAGGGCTTCCAAGAGAGCACCATGCAGTGTGGGCGTGGCTGCCGCAGCGATGCCGTCGCCGTCGAGACGGACGGGTGTGCCGTCGAATCCCGACGCCACACCGCCAGCCTCCTCGACGAGGAGCCAGCCGGCGGCGAAATCCCATGGCTTGATGAAGCGTTCGGCCCATGCGCCGAAGCGGCCTGCCGCCACGTAGGCCAGCGATGTGGCCGCCGAACCGTTCATGCGCAACCCGGCCGCCAAGCCATAGAAACGGTCGATGATGCGGTGTCCCGTAGGGGCATAGGCGGTGGCCTCATAAGGCAGTTCTACTCCCACGAGGGTGCGGCCCAATGGCGAAGCATTGTCCACGTGGATTGGCTGGCCGTCGAGCCAAGCCCCGCCGTCCCGCCAGGCATAAAAGCATTCGTCACGGCAGGCTTCGTAGACTACGCCCACTTTTACCGCGCCGTCCACGGCGAAAGCTATGGAAACGGCGAAGGGAGGCAGGTCGTGGATGAAGTTCGTCGTCCCGTCGAGTGGGTCGATGATCCAGCAGGCCGCTTGGCCGTCGTAGGCCGCTGTGCCTTCTTCGGTCAGGAAACCGGCATCCGGGCGCAGGCGCCGCAATCCTTCGACGACATAGCGTTCGGCCTCGCGGTCGACGTAGGATACAAAGTCGTGCGCGTGTTTTTCTTCAATACGTTCGGGGCGGAAGCGTCGGCGTTCGTCCCGAAGGTAATGCCCTGCCTGCCGGGCTACCTGGCACGTGGCGAGGGTCAGTTCTTTCCATTCGTTCATCATTTTCTTTTTTTGTTTGGTCGGGCAACGAGGTCCGTTTGTGTGGGCAAAGTTACGACAAAATCCGAGGTAGTCCATTCAGTTCCGTGTGCTTCCTGTGTTTGTCCCAAAGAGATCGTCGTTTTCGTGAAAAGGTCGACAAACTGTAAGATAGGTTGCAAAGAATGTAAAAAAGGTTACTCGCAGAGGTCTGTTGCGGCGTACCTTTGTACCGTCGCATCGGGCCGTTGTGCACATACGGCACAGCTGCGCTCTGCGAGACGAACCAACATACTCCACAAAATGAACAGAAAAACAGAATTTGTCTTTTTCCTGATGGGCCTTGCGCCCGTTGTCGGCTGGGCTGATGCGCGGCGCGACACCACGACGACGTCCCGTGCCGTTGATGTGGGCGAGGTCGTTGTCACGGGGACCCGTGCTGCTGCCGATGTGCGCCATCTCCCGATGACTGTCACTACTGTCGGACGTGCCCAGATCGAAGCGTCGCACGAGGCTTCGCTTCTTCCTCTCCTGAATGAGCAGGTCCCCGGCTTCTTCTCCACGAGCCGTGGCTTGCTCGGTTTCGGCGTCTCGGACGGCGCAGCGGGCCAAATGTCGTTGCGCGGCATCGGCGGACCGGCACAACCTGGCGTGCCCACGACCGGAATGCTCGTCCTTGTCGACGGCCATCCGCAGTATATGGGACTTTTCGGTCATCCTATTGCCGACGCTGCACAGTCGCTCCTTGCCGAACGGGTTGAGGTGGTGCGCGGCCCGGCTTCCGTGCTCTACGGTTCGAACGCCATGGGCGGCGTGGTGAACATCGTGACGCGCCGCACGCCGTCCGACGGCAGCCATACGCAGGTCAACCTTGGGGCTGGTTCTTACGGTACGGTCGAGGCGGAGGCCGTCAATCGTTTCCGGCGCGGCAAGTTCGGAAGTGTGGTGGGCGCCACCTATGCCCGCACCGACGGACATCGCCCGGACATGGCTTTTTCGCAGTTCGGCGGTTTTGCCAAGTTGTCGTACGACTTCTCGCCGCATTGGTACGGTCGTGGCGATATCGATGTGACGCATTTCAATTCGTCGAATCCCGGTTCGGTCAGTGACCCGCTCGTCGATAACGACCAGCGAATCACGCGTGGAGCTGCTTCGCTGTCCATCGACAATCGTTATGAGCGTACCTCTGGCAGTCTGAGCATTTTTTATAATTGGGGCAAACATCGCATCAACGACGGTTATTCGCCCGGTGAGGATGCCCTTGACTACCGGTTCCGTTCGCGTGACGACATGTTCGGCATTTCGTGGTGGCAGAGTGCCAGCCTTTTCCGTGGCAACAGGCTGACGGCCGGCGTGGACTATTTCCGCTTTGGCGGGGAGTCTTGGAACGATTTCACCGACGGTCACCGCGAAACGCAAGTAGACCGCAGTGAAAACGAGGTGGCGGGCTATGTTGATTTCCGCCAGGACTTGGCGCGCTGGTTGACCATTGATGCCGGTGTGCGTGTCGACCATCACAGTCACACGGGGACGGAATGGGTTCCGCAGGCTGGGGTGAGTGTCCGTTTGCCCCGTGAGGCCAACCTGAAACTCATGGCCAGCAAAGGATTCCGCAATCCTACACTTCGCGAGCTGTTCATGTTCCGTCCGGCCAACCCCGAGCTGCGTCCGGAGCGGCTGTGGAGTTACGAACTGTCGTTCGCACAGCATGTGTTCAACGGCCGGCTCAATTACGGCGTCAACCTGTTTTATATCAACGGCGACAACCTCATTATGCGTGTCCCGGTTGACGGTCGTCAGCAGAATGTCAATACGGGCCGCATCGAGAATTGGGGAGCCGAGGCCAGTGTGACGTGGCGCTGGTCGCCCGCTTGGTATGTCACGTCGAATTACAGTTGGCTTCACATGGAGCGTCCGGTGCTGGCCTCGCCCGAACATAAGCTCTTTGCCGGTCTCGGCTATCATCGGAAACGTTGGCGCGCCACGACGGGAGTACAATACGTGAAAGGGTTGTATACCTCGGTTTGTGTGGCCGGGACGGGTGAGGAGCGCACTGAGCACTTCGTCCTCTGGAACGCCGATGTGGCCTTCGACGCCACGCAGTGGCTCAATCTATGGGTGAAGGCTGAAAATCTGCTTGCCCAGCGGTATGAGGTGCTCGCAGGTTTTCCCATGCCCAAGGCAACGTTCATGGGCGGCGTCAGTCTGAACTTCTGAAAGACAGGCTGCGACAGACGGATTGCATTTACCGAATAATAAATACGGAGAACGATGAAGAAAAGCAGAATCTTTTGGACAGGCCTTTTGGCACTTTGTTTACCGTTGGCAGAAGCCTTTCAGGCCGGACATCGTCCGGCATCCGTCGGCAGCGAGGCCGACACGGCCCGCGTGGCCAAAGTCTACATGACCACTGAGATTTCGCCCGCCAGCCTGCTAAAAGTTTACCATGCTTTGGGCCGGAAAGCCGAAGGACGCGTGGCCGTGAAAATATCGACCGGCGAGCCAGGTGGCCATAATTTCTTAGACCCCAATCTGATTAAAGGGCTTGTGAAAGAGGTGAACGGCACATTGGTCGAGTGCAACACGGCCTATGCCGGAAAGCGCAACACTGTCGAGGATAACATGCAGGCGGCCCGCGATCACGGCTTTACTGCTATTGCGCCGGTCGATATCATGGACGCAGAGGACGAGGTGGCTCTGCCCGTCAAGGGAGGCAAGCACTTGAAGGCCGACTACGTGGGGGCAAACTACCTCAACTATGATTTCACCATCGTGCTTTCGCATTTCAAAGGGCACGCCATGGGCGGTTTCGGAGGAGCTATCAAGAACATGTCCATCGGCATCGCCTCGGCCGCGGGTAAAGCCAATATCCATACGGCCGGCAAGACGAAAACCGACCTCTGGAACAACCTGCCCGAGCAGGATGCTTTTCTCGAATCGATGGCTGAGGCAGCCAAAGCTGTGGCCGACCATTGCGGCGACCGAATCCTCTATATCAGTGTGGCGAACAACCTGTCGGTCGACTGTGACTGCGACGCCTCGCCCGAAGACCCGAAGATGGGAGACATCGGCATTTTGGCCTCGCTTGACCCCGTGGCGCTCGACAAGGCGTGCACCGACTTGGTCCGCGTGTCCGACGACCATGGAAAAGTTCACCTCATCGAGCGCATCGACTCGCGTCATGGCATGCACACGCTTGACTATGGCGAACAGATAGGCCTGGGCAGCCGGCAGTATCAGCTAGTCCGGCTCGACGACAAATAATCAGCGTACGCCGCCACGGCTTTCTGGGTCTGGCGGCAGTGCGCTTCCCGCCGGGGATGGAGTGGAATGTGTGGGTCCTTCCGTCCCCGGCTTTCTTATGTCGCCACCAGGCGATGTCATCGGCCCTGCAAATGGAAAATATGGTAATAAAACTGTAATTATGGTAGCATCCGGTTGTCTCTTTCTGCGTATTTTTGCAATCGGTGACAAGGACAGCATCGAGAAGCGCCCTGCACCGCAAAACATGGATAACAATACAAATTGCTAAAAGTTATGTTACGAAAAATCCGATTGACTTTGGCTGTCTTGTCTCTGGCTTTGGTCACGCTGCTCTTCCTCGACTTCACGGGGACAGTCCATGCGTGGTTCGGTTGGATGGCCCGCATTCAGTTCATGCCTGCGGTGCTGGCGCTCAACGTTGGGGTCATTCTATTTCTTGTCGTGCTGACGCTGCTGCTGGGCCGGGTCTATTGTTCGGTCATCTGTCCGCTGGGCATCTTTCAGGACGTTGTGTCGTGGTTGAGCGCACGTCGTCGGGGCAAGAAGAACCGCTTTCGTTATTCGCCCGCCAAGACGTGGCTTCGTTGGGGTGTGCTGGTGCTCTTTGTCGCCGCCTTGTTGGCCGGGGTCGGCTCGGTGGCGGCTTTACTGGCTCCATATAGCGCGTATGGCCGTATCGCGTCGAACTTGATGGCTCCCTTGTGGGCATGGGGTAATAATGTGCTGGCATACTTGGCTGAGCGGGTAGACAGTTATGCCTTTTATTCCGTCGACGTATGGATCAAGAGCCTCCCGACGCTGCTCGTTGCCGTGGTGACGCTGGTCGTAGTTGTCGTGCTGGCCTGGCGCCACGGACGTACGTACTGCAACACGATTTGTCCTGTCGGGACGGTGCTCGGCCTGCTGTCGCGCTATTCCTTGTTCCGCCCGACGATCGACGAGTCGAAGTGTACGGGATGTACGCTCTGTGCACGCCGTTGTAAGGCATCGTGCATTGACGCCAAGGCTCACCGTATTGATTATAGCCGTTGCGTTGTCTGTATGGACTGCATCGACAATTGCCGCGAAGGGGCGATACGCTACATCTGCCGCTTGAGGCAGGGCAGAAATACAGTCGCTGTGACAGAAAATGCGGAAGCAGCGGCAGAAAAATCTGTCAGCCGTCCGGAAAATCCTGTCGGAGTGACGGGAGAGCCGGTCGCTGTGCCCATTCCGAACGGACCGGAAGGACGGCGGGGCGTAGAGGGCGCGCAGATTGATGCGGCGCGTCGCCGTTTCCTGCTAGCTACCGCCACTGTGGCCGGGACGGCAGTCCTGCGCGCGCAGGAGAAGAAGGTGGACGGCGGATTGGCTGTCATCGAAGATAAAAAGGCCCCCCAGCGCCATACATCTTTAACCCCTCCCGGTTCGATCGGCGCACGCCATTTCTTCCAGCACTGTACGGCCTGCCAACTCTGTGTTTCGGTCTGTCCGAACGGAGTGCTGCGTCCCTCGACCGACTTGGCGAGGCTCATGCAGCCCGTGATGTCTTACGAGCGTGGATACTGTCGTCCCGAGTGTACGAAATGTGGCGATGTGTGTCCCACGGGCGCTATCCGGCCGCTGACGGTGGCCGACAAGACCGCAGTGCAAGTGGGTCATGCAGTATGGATACGGAAAAACTGTGTACCTTTGACCGACGGTGTCGAGTGCGGCAATTGTGCCCGTCACTGCCCGGCGGGCGCCATCCAGATGGTTCCGTCGGATGGGGCCAATCCTGCGTCGCCCAAGATCCCAGTGGTCAACGAGGAGCGCTGTATCGGCTGTGGCGCCTGCGAGAACCTGTGTCCTGCCCGGCCTTTCAGCGCCATCTATGTGGAAGGGCACGAATTGCACCGTACAATTTGAAAAAAGAGGAAGAATTATGGAAAGCAATAACAAAAAGCAGATTTCACGGCGCGACTTCCTGAAAACTGCTGGAGTCGCTGGCGTTGCGGCGGCAGGACTGGTCGCCTGCACGGGAAAAAATGCAGAGAACCGGACCGGCGACAAACTGGCCGCAGGTGGCGGGCAGATGACGCTTCGCACCAATCCCAAAACGGGCGACAAGGTGTCGCTGCTGGGCTTCGGCATGATGCGCCTGCCGTCGGTCGGCGGCAGGAGTGCCCGCGAGGGAAACGAAGAAATCGACCAGGAGATGGTTAACGAGCTCGTGGACTACGCCATTGCCCATGGCGTCAACTATTTTGACACGTCGCCAGCCTACTGCCGCGGAGGCTCTGAACACGCCACCGGCATCGCCCTTAGCCGCCACCCTCGTAATAAGTACTTCATCGCCACGAAGTTGTCCAACTTCGCCCCGTCTACGTGGACGCACGAGGCGTCGGTGGCCATGTACCGCAACTCTATGAAGGAATTGCAGGTGGACTACATTGACTACCTCCTGCTGCATGGCGTGGGAATGGGCAGTGGCTTGGAAGAATTCAACGCCCGATATATCGACAATGGAGTGCTCGACTTTCTGCTCGAAGAGCGCGAAGCCGGACGCATCCGCAACCTTGGCTTCTCGTATCACGGCGACGTGGCCGTGTTCGACTACCTCCTTTCGCAGCACGACCGTTACAAGTGGGATTTTGTCCAAATCCAGTTGAACTACCTCGACTGGAAATATGCCAAACAAATCAATCCAAACAACACTGACGCCGAGTATCTTTACGGCGAGCTGAACAAGCGTCATATTCCGGCTGTCATCATGGAGCCGTTGCTCGGCGGGCGTCTCTCGAACGTGCCCGACCGCATTGTGGCTCGCCTCAAGCAGCGCGAACCGGAGCGGAGCGTGGCTTCGTGGGCCTTCCGCTTCGCAGGCTCGTTCCCCGGCGTGCTTACAGTGCTGAGCGGCATGACCCGCATGGAGCATTTGCAGGATAACCTGCTCACTTATTCGCCTCTGAAACCCCTGTCGCAGGAAGAGTTCACCTTCTTGCAGGACACGGCCACAGAGATGATGCGTTTCAACACCATAACCTGCAATGACTGCAAGTATTGCATGCCGTGCCCCTACGGTCTCGACATTCCCGCCATTCTTCTGCATTATAACAAATGCCTGAACGAGGGCAACATTGTGGCCAGTTCGCAAGACCCTAACTACCGTAAAGCGCGCCGGGCCTATCTCGTGGGTTACGATCGCAGTGTGCCTCGCCTGCGTCAGGCAAGCCACTGTATCGGGTGCGGTCAGTGTGAGCCTCATTGTCCCCAATCGATAAAAATTCCCGAAGAGATGCATCGCATCGACCGCTATGTGGAACAGTTGAAACAAAACACCCTGTGAGATGAAAGCACTGATAGACCGTCTGCACAGGCAGAAGTGCTCCTGTGTCATCGCCAACGGCGATGACGTGCGGATGTTTCATCAACGTGGCGTGGCCGATCTATACGATCTGTTACGGGGCGAGCCTGCGTTTTTACAGGGAGCCCGCGTGGCTGACAAAGTAGTGGGGAAAGGCGCGGCGGCTCTTATGGTGGCCGGTGGTGTGGCGGAGCTTTATGCCGATACGCTGAGCCGGCGCGCCATGGACTTGCTTGAAACGCATGGCGTTTCCGTCGACTGTGCCCAAGTGGTGAGCGGCATCCGCAACAGGGCCGGAACGGGCTGGTGTCCCGTAGAGACGCTCTGCGCCTCCCTCACGGACATCGGTGAGATGGTTGAGGCCATCGGCCGCTTCCTTGCGGCGCAGCAGAAGAGCTCTTCGCATGCGGTGATCACTGAAACGACAAACACTCAATAAAATACAATTATGCAAATGACTGCGAAACTTTATGCGTATGGTTACGCCGATGTGCGTACCTACCTGTTTGCTGCCCTCTTCGTAGTGGGCAATGTTGTGCTTCCTCAACTGGTTCACCTCATACCGCAAGGTGGACTGACGTGGTTGCCCATTTATTTCTTCACCCTCGTCGGCGCTTACAAGTATGGCTGGCGTGTGGGATTACTGACGGCCATTGTGTCGCCCTTGGTGAACTCTTTTTTCTTCGGGATGCCCGTAGCGGCTATGCTGCCCGGCATCATGGTGAAGTCTGTCTTGCTGGCTGTGGCTGCGGGTTATGCCGCCCACCGTTTCCGTCGTGCTTCGTTGTGGCTCTTGTTGGCTGTTGTGGCTTTCTATCAGTTGGCCGGGACTACTTTCGAGTGGATCATGAGCGGCAGTCTTTTTGTCGCTGCACAGGACTTCCGTCTCGGGATTCCCGGCATGGCGGTACAGGTCTTCGGTGGGTATTTGTTCATTAATCACGTAACTGTCAAGTAAATATGTTTGGGATTAGAATGTCAGAAGTACTGCTTATCGCACTTGTCGTCCTGCTTTTCTTCGGCGGGGCCAAGATTCCGGAACTCATGAAAGGACTGGGAAAAGGTGTGCGCAGTTTCAAGGACGGCATGAACGGCGTGGACGTCGATGCCGAAAAGAAAGCAGAGAAAAAAGAAGAGACAGAGAAGAAAGCTTAGCATGGCGGAAGACAGGCACGGCGAGGCAGACATGACGTTTTGGGAGCATCTTGACGTTCTGCGCGCTTCACTTTTGAAGATGCTCGCAGCGATGGCTGTGTGCAGTGTAGTGGCCTTTGTCTGCAAGGACGCATTATTCGATTTTATCCTTGCGCCGGGCTGTTCGGATTTCGTGACTTTCCGTCTGTTTGGGCGGATTGGTACGTGGGCCGGGGCTGGTGGGATGACGCCTTTTACGGTGAAGCTCATCAACACCGACTTGGCAGCACAATTCGTCCTGCACATGAAGGCGGCTGTCTTTGCCGGCCTGTTGGTCGCCTCGCCTTATGCGATTTATCTTCTTTTCCGTTTTGTCTCCCCGGCGTTGTATGAGAACGAGCGCCGGTATTCGGTCGGCATTACGGGTGGGGCTTACGTCATGTTCCTTGTCGGCGTACTGCTGAACTACTTCCTGATTTTCCCGCTCACCGTCCGTTTTCTTGGGATGTACCAGGTGAGCGGTGCGGTGGAGAATGTGATTACCTTGCAGTCGTACATGGACACACTGTTGATGATGAGCCTCACGATGGGCGTTGTGTTCGAAGTTCCGGTGCTTTGCTGGCTGCTGGCTCGCGCAGGCTTTCTGACGTCGGGGTATATGAGGCGCTATCGCAAACACGCGGTTGTCGTGATTCTTGTAGTGGCTGCCGTCATTACGCCTACGTCGGATGTGTTCACACTGTTGTTGGTGGCCCTGCCGATAACGCTTCTTTATGAGGTCAGTATCCTGCTGGTCCGGGCGACGGAGCGGAAACGTCAGCAAACGGCGTAACTTTATTCTGTTCGTCATACCACAAGCCGTTCCGCACGTCGGGACGGCTTTATTTGTGCATGACGGCCGGGCGGCCGAAGATGTAGCGGGAAAGGCCGAAACGGTCGGACAGCCAGCCTATGCCTAAACTTCCGGCTGTGGCTACGCCCGTGGCGCAGAACAAGTAGGTGAGGCCTGTTGTGTCTGCGCGAAAAAGGGGAAGCAGTTGTTTCATCGCCATGGTGAATACGGGAGAGAACAGGAAAATGACAAGCGTGTTTCGTCCGAGGTAGGTGAACATGCCGGTTGCTTTTCTGGAAGGAAAGCGTTCCCAGACGGCAGTGAGCATCGACAGGATGCTTATGGTCAACAGGATGCCCGGTACGCAAGCTCGGTTGAACCATTCGGGATGGAGGGCGATGAAAGCCACCGGCACAACGGCCCAAAGCGTGGGAAAGAACACGCGTGATAGGCGCGCGCCGCTCCAATGGACGGCCGTGCCGGCCAGGAACCAGAGCGCGTTGGCCACATTGACCAGTCCGAGGACTGAAAGACCATAGAGCGTCAGCGCGCTGGCCACTAAGGCACCGCCCGTGCTGAACGGGTGAAGCCAGTGTGTCAGGCGACCGGTTGCGTAGCACGTGAGGCTGCACAGCATGAACGTATGGAGATACCAATAAGGGCCGAGGGGATGGATGAAAATTTTGTCAAGTAAAAGAAGTATGGAAAGTTCCTCCACGCTTTCACGTACAGGCAGGACGGATGAGGCTGCGACGTAACCCGACTCCATGATGGCGAAGGGAATGAAAATCCACAGTATTTTCCGCCCGAACGTCGCAGTGGGGTGTGATGTGTTGAGCAGGTAGCCCGATATGAGCAGGAAGGTAGGCATGTGAAACGTGTAGACGAATGCTTTGGCTGTCGGATATAGGTCGCCAATGTAGCCAAGGTGGAAAGCCACCATGAGGAGAATCATCACTCCTTTGAGCATGTCGAGTTCGGATTGCCGGTGATGTAGTGCGTCCATCTGTCTCTGTATTTCCGGGCAAAGATACGAAAAGGCGGAAACCAGGGCAAGGAAAACCAGGCTCCACCTGAGGCTCGTCCGAAAGGTCTTTTTCATTCGTAGAGTCAAGAATATGAAGGCTCAGGGGCAGGCTTGAACAGTTCAGGAAGGGACTGTGTCGTGTCGGAGTACTTATCAGGGCGACCGGACGGTGCAGGCGGCTGGCGGAAAGCGTGCCGGACATTCTTGTCAGTGCGGTAGAAAATCCTGTCACAGCGACTGTCCTTCCTGTTAGCCGTCCTGTTTTTTCAGGTTACCTTTCGCTTCCTTCCTCAATTAAGAATGTTTAGTGCATCCGGCTTTTGGATTCGTCTTTCAGACTGCGGACCGAGGTGAGCAGTTACCGCTTTTCGGCATTAGTAGGTGTCTAGGTATCGATTGTTGCTTTCACCCTGTCCGCATGAGTTTATCAAGTGAAAGAAAGGGTAGTGCGTCTCGCGAACAGACGCGGTCGTCGGTTGGAATGCTCCTCTGGCTGTCCGGCTGATGTGTTTGCTGCCTTCATTGAACGAAGCGTGGCATTAGTCGGCGTCGCTGTTGTGAGGATTGGCATAAGCGGCAATCCTGATGGTATGTAAAAGTGTTGGCTTTAATCAATAAGGTTTACAGCGGATATGGATAACGGCCGCCCCCGACTGAGGAATTCCTCAG
>HF989164.1 GCA_000431275.1 Prevotella sp. CAG:755
AGGTGAACTAAGTGCTCAATACTATTTTGGCCAAAAGGGTCAATCATATTGTAGCCAAAGGGGACAGTCCTGCTTGGCCAAAAGGGTCAAAGTCGCGTGGCTTTTCCAGATAACAATAACCAAAAATAAAGTGAATGGCATCGGTAAAAGTGAAATTCCGTCCTTCCGCCACAGACGGCAGGGAGGGCTGCATACACTATCAGGTGATACACAACCGCACGGTCCACCTAATTATGGATAAAACATATGATATTAAAGAAAGAAAAACTCATGTGGGATAACAGTATTTGTTATTATATTCACTTACTTTGGATATTAGAATCGAGGTTGAATTCAACTAAAAATACCAATAATAACTTCTTCTGTATCAAGAAGATTTTGTATATTTGCAATCAAACTGTTTATTTACGCATATTTGCAATTTACTATCCATCTCATAAATCAAAGAATGATGAAACTAATAGAAAGAATTTGTGATTTTTTCAGTCAGCTTTTGCATTCCATTCGTGCTTCCAAGAAGTGTCAGCCAACAGTAAATCCACCTGACAATGGTAATGGCGCACACGTTGGGGATGGCGGAAATAGTACTTTTTCAAATGCAAATGGGCATCCGTCTGGAAACGATGGATCTACTGATCAGCATACACAAGGAATCACGCCCAACCCCATCGAAGACGGCCAGTCCGACAAAAATCCACAGTCAACGATTCCAAAAACTTATACTGTACAAACTATTCCATTTTTAACTTCAAAATTAAATTTGGATTACGAGGCTACCTACAAAGTCCCGTATTCTATTCTTGATTCAGTTGATACCCAATTCCCCATTATCCGTGCCCCAAAGAGTGGATGCGAAATAAAGTTACCTGTGGTTGGTCGTAGTGGCAAAAGAGGAGTTTGTGAAGAACACCTATGTAAGATGATAAGAGATTTGAAGCTGCATGATTTTTACGATGACATTTCATTGTTTATAGGGAATTATTCTAAACCATACGAACCTGATATAGCTTATATAGATGTTCAAAAAGGAATATTCATCGACATAGAAATAGACGAACCTTATTCCGGTTCGGAACGACTACCTATACACTATAAAACGAAAGGTGGGACAAAAGATGACAGACGTAACGACTGTTTTACAGAACGTGGTTGGACCGTATTACGTTTTTCTGAGAAACAAGTGCATGAACAACCGAAATCTTGTTTAAAACGAGTTTATCAACTATTGAGTGAAATGGATGGGTCAATAACGATGCCTCAGTGTATTGCAACAGAGGCGGACATTTTTTCTAATGATATGTGGACTAAAGAACAAGCAGAAAGAATGGAGCAGAATAAGGAACGTGAAAAAATGCTTGGTATAGACAAGTTCATTCAAACAGTAGAAGGGGCTCATACTCCTTTAAAGGATTATTCTAAAGGAAAAGAATTAGAAGATAATATTGCCCGACGCAAAAAAGGAATAAGGTCAATAACTGATATAAATTCAACCTATGCTCCACCGCAATTGACAAATGTTCACATTTCTAATTCAGACGAGCAAAGGCGTAGGGAAGCCGAGCGATATGAGCATCCACAACAGATAAGCACCCAAACAAAGCCCAAATCAACACCATCAAGCAGAGGATATGCCTAAATCAATATGCAATTTCACATATGAGGACAAGGATTTCTACAACAACTATTGTTCAAACCTTGACGATTTCACTTTGTTGGAATACTTCGAGGACAAAGACAATGAAAACGAATTTGTAGGAAAGATTGCCCCTAACAATACCAACTATAATATTGAAATAGAGGTACGCATTCCATATACTTTTCCACACAATAAGTTGTTGTTCGTAACATGGAGTCTCTCAGGTTATCCCCATCTCATTCCTTTTGACAGGAATGATTCCTTAAAAGGTAATTGGTTCTGCCTAAATTCGGCTTTTGCAGAAACGCCTAAAGCTCAACTTGATGAAGAATTTTCCAGACTTAGGGGGTGGCTTCATAAAAATTTGAAGGAAGGTTTGCCGCGTCATATAAACGACCGAAACACTCAAGCTGCACTGCAAATTTTTAATGCCTACGAGGGATACAATCCTGATGAAATCAATGAGTTGGCAGAAAAAAGCCAACTTACGTTTGTGGGTGATTTTGCTAAGCATAGCGAGAATTTCAAGGAAACATCAGGCTATTTAAATGTTGTGAGATATCCAAACGACAAATTCACTGTTTTCCAAGATAAGGAAGGAACGAATGAAAAATTACCATACATACTTGTAACACATATACCTGAACATAGTGACTGTTTTGCCTCATGGGCAGATGAGTTTAAGTGGGATGAGAAACTTTGCAAGACTTTGCTTCCCGACTTTCGCTTTAGAGAAGTAAGTGAAGTAGCGTTAAGACCATTGCAAAAAGAGGGAGAAAATAAAAAAAGTTTTTTTATTCGCCAATTCTGTGGGGTTTCTGATGAAGAAGCTGAAGCAGACCAACGATTCCTTACTGCGAAGCTATCTACAATGACTATGCCTAGAATGCATAAAGAAGCCTTACAAAAAGAGATAGATAGCATAGTGGAATCAAATAGAAGAATGCGTGAAGCTGCCAATAGGCCAATTGGAGATGTCGATGAAATAGAAGAGCCAGACCCACAAGAACTTTATAATAACCCTGTTTCTAAACTGCACTATTTTACAATCGGCATTGTCTGTGATGGTGGCATAAAATGGCTTCTTGCTACTGCAAATCTTTATAATCGGAAATGCTCAGAGTTTCACTATAACATTGAAAGATACAGATGCGATCTAAAAGAGGTAATCGATATCAAGCTGTGGTTTTCGTATTCTAATACAATAGGACGAAAAGAGTATTTTGGTCGAGGCGAATTAAACAGTTCGTTAGCTGACAAGAGAATTGCGATTATAGGGCTTGGTGCGATTGGTTCGCCTATGGCAGAAGCTTTGGCCAGAGGGGGAGTTCGGCAACTGACACTTTGGGATGGAGATATTGTAGAGGCAGGTAACATCTGCCGTTCCATATATGACAATGCAGACATCGGCAACGCCAAAGCACAGGCACTCGCTGCACATATCAAACGTATTTCTCCATTCTGCGATGTCAGACCCAAAGGTTGCTGGTATCAACCAGATTATACATGTGTTTGCCGTTATCTTTGGGGAGATTTTTATGGAAACATCAATTATGATTCTCAGAAAAAATTTCTTGAGGCGTTGCATGAGTATGACTTAATCATAGATTGCACGGCCAGTAATGAGCTTTTGCATTTCCTGAGTTATGCCGCAAATGATGTTTCACTAATGAGTTTGTGCATCACAAACAGGGCGACACATCTACTTTGCTTTTCTAATCATGACGGAAATCCATTCGAGTTAAGAAAGCATTTCCTTGCTTCCATAGAGCAGGATACGGAAAACTTCTATGTGGAGGGCACTGGTTGTTATTCTCCGACCTTTTTAGCAACAAGTTGCGACGTACAATCACTTGTCAACCTATGCACACGTTCTATTCATAGGCAAATGCGGGAGAGGGGTTATGTGCTTTCAGCAATATGGCATTACAATGATGACAATATCATTGCGGACTCTCTGCATTGCTACCAACTTGAAGGAAGTCCAATAACAATGGTCGTATCAGAAAGTACTATTAACAAAATGAGACAACTTCCTATGGCACATAACGGTAATATGGGTTATCTTCTTGGTGGCTATAATACGGATAGAAATGCTATCTTCATTACATCGGTTATAAGTCAAGATAGTTCAAACGAAGTAATGGAGAAAACGCGTCAGCTTTCCAACGGAATAATTGACTATGTTGGCAATGTTTGCGCAGCCTCGTATAACGACAATCAGCCATTGGAATCTTCAAAAATGCAAATTGTTGAAATTGCAAATAATACGGACGTAGACACGAACAATCCAATTGTAGCTACAGTAAGGAGCGATGGGCAAATAGAATTTCGATTGTACATAAATGAAAAATTTTTATCGTTTAATCCGATGAATAATGGAACTAATGGAAAAAGATAATATACTCGCCACCGTAAAAGCCATCAATGAAGCCTGTGACGCTCTTTCTGAACTGTCAAATGACGAATTAAGAAATAGGTTTCAAGACATTCGCAACAGCGTAGCAGAACAAGGCGTTACCCTTGACAGCGTTTTGGTAGATGTGTTTGCCATAGTTAAAGAAACTATGAAACGATTTGCCAAAAACAGATATTTAAGTGTTGAAGCTTCTCCTACTGAAAAGTCATGTGAAAACAGACAAGATTTCGTAAATATCTGTAATAATGGCAAAGCTATATATGGGAATCATTGGAGTGTACTTGGTGAAAAATTCACTTGGAACATGATACCTTACGATGAGCAGTTGCAAGGAGGAATTGAAATCCACAATGGTCGAATAATACAGATGGCGACTGGAGAAGGCAAGACTTTGGTTGTTATAGCACCAGCGGTGCTAAACGCAATAAGCGGCAAGGGAGTGCATATAATGACAGTCAACGAATATCTTTCTAAAAGGGATTTTGAGATTACTCGACCTATATATTCTTTTCTCGGACTTTCAGTCGGATGCATCGAGGACAAGGCGCATTGTAGTTTGCAACGTAAGGAAGCCTATGCTTGCGACATTACTTTCGGAACAACATCAGGCTTCGTTTTCGACTATCTTTATGACCACACAACCTTAGATGTTTCAAAGTGTGTACAAGATAAATTCGGCTTTGCCATTGTAGATGAAGCTGATTCAGTGATGATTGACGGGGCTGAAACACCACACATTTTGTCAGGAAATATATATTTCACTCTGAAAAATGGGAAAAGCCTATATGAAAAATTCCTGCCAAATGTAAAAAAGTTAGTGGAGCAAGCAGGTATGGGATTATACTCAATTGACAAGCTTCGGAAGAAGGCTACATTGACAGAAAAAGGAAAGTCTTGGCTCGCTAATGATTGTGGAGACCCGACAATTTTTGATGATGAGTTTTACGACAATGAGATAAAACGTATAGAAAAAGATGCCGCGCTCACAAAAGCTCAAAGAGAAGGCTTTGTTTTAGCAGAAAAGAACTCACGGCTGGAACAACTTAAACTTCAAAACGTGTTATGCCAATTATTGACTGCCCTTATTGTGTATGAAAGGGATGTGGACTACATTGTGTCAGACAAGAGGATTATTATAGTTGACCAAAATACAGGTCGTCTAAAACCCACCCATGTATGGGAGTTTGGCTTGCATGAAGCAGTCATGGCAAAAGAGTACATCTCGCCTAACGCAAGTATAGACAATATCAGCGGTACTATTACTGTAAAAAATTATCTGCAGCTCTACGAAAAACTTTCGGGAATGACAGGTACTGCCATTGCTGCAATAGACGAATGGCGTGATGTGTATGGCCTTGAAGTAGCTGTTATTCCTACTCATAAACCTGCAATCCGTAAAGACTACCCACTTCGAGCATTTGCCACAAGTGACCAAGCTCTTTTTGCCATGTCGCAAGAAGTGGCAAAATTGCATGAAGAACAACGACCTGTTCTTGTTGGCATAAACTCCATTAGACAATCTGAAAAGATACAGTCCTATTTTGAAAGCAAAGGATTGAAGCCGCAATTGTTGAATGCAAAAACACTCGGACAGGAAGCCTCTATCATAGCCCATGCGGGGGAACTTGGATGCATTACCGTGGCAACAAATGTGGTTGGACGTGGAACAGACATCAAGCCAAGCGATGAATCACTGAATGCAGGCGGTTTAGCTGTCATCGGATGGGGTATAGCGCATTCAAGACGTATTGACGAGCAACTCATTGGACGTTCAGGACGACAAGGAAATCCTGGCTCATCACAATTTTATGTGTCGTGCGAAGATGAAATAATAGGGTTCTTATCTCCATATGATAAAAAATCATTGGAAGATTTGAAACAACATAATGCTTCAGAACGTGGGGAATTTACAGATGAGCGTGTTGTAAATTTATTCTTGTTAGCCCAACACAACAAGGAGGAAGAGGACAAAAAAGAACGTGCAGAGGCAACTAAGCGAGATGATATCATTAACCCTTTCCGTAGGCTTTTGTATGATTTACGTATGCAGCTTCTTCGGCAAGACAATCAAGCCATTGAATCTGGTTATAAACTTTTCGACTTGTGGGAAAATGTTGATTTTAAGTCTGAATATGAAAGTCATAGAAAGAAGATAGTCGAAAAGGCTCTCCCTATAGTTAAAAGAGCATTGAACAATATATGGAGTGTTGAAGCTTTTGTCCCAATACCCTTGATGACAGATGGAAAGACATTTTCCATAACGTGCGACTTCAGAAAAGCCATAGCAACAAATGGTACATCCATCATAAACGAAATTGAAAGACAATCTTTGCTTACGGCAATAGACAAGTTGTGGATTGGCTTCATTAACGAAATTAACAGTCCTCTGCTACCCCAAAATGAATATGAATTGATTTATCAGAAAGTGTTTGCTTCTGCAAAGGAAGACTTGAGGCACACTTTACTTACTGTTACATTACCCATCAACGATGAAGATGAAGATAATCTTACCACCTTAATGAGTCGTAGCCATTTCCATTTTCCAGACACGGCCTGTGACACGGTCGGTTTTGAAGAACTTTGTCCTTGTGGAAGCGGCAAGCCATATTGGCAATGCCATGGACGTTTTGTAGTGAAAGAATCTAACATCTTTAGCCTATCGTAATATTCCTCAAGAAAAAAATAGAAAATCATGAAATACATTTACTCTATCTGAAATAAAAAATTATTATCTTTGCATTAGTTGATTGAATTATTGGGAATAAGCAGAATGGTGAACTTCAAAGGTTTCTAAACCATTACCTATTCTCGTTTTGGTTGATAGTAACATTCTGATTCACAGTTACATTTTGTCTAGTGCAACACCGGTGAAACAGGAAAATACAAAGACGTCGCGCACCCGTTGCAGGCGTTCCACTTCAATCTCCTTGTCCATAATGCTCTGGAGTTCGTCCATCGTCAGAAAGCCTTTGTCCACCTGAACGAAGGTGATGGGCTGCGTGAATGGGTTGAACTGGATAAGACCGGCGTTCCTTGCGCGGGTAACGGCTTTCTTGAACAGTTGCATCATCTTCGAGGTGGCGTTGTGGCCGACCTTCTTGTCCACACGCAGGAAGTTGCGGAAGCCGTTGATAAATTCCTCGTTGATTTCCGTCAATGGAATGTCTTTATACTTTTCTTTCCTGAACCTGAACTGAATGTATTCTTCCATACGGCGGTATGTCAGGTCGTATTTCTTGTAGGTGTTCTGTGAGAGCGACGTGCCCACTTCCTTCCGCTTTTCCTCGTTCATTTTCTTGAACACGGTCAGCAACGTGTTGGCTTTCGTTTCAATGCCCAGATAGATGTTCTTCAGCTTCAGCGGTGAAGGGTAGCGGTTGTTTTCGATTTCCTTTTCGTAGATGCGGGTAATGTCGGTCTTGATTTTCTCTATCTGCGTGCGCAAATACACCGCCGTCGCACTACGACCGACTACGCCACCGTCCTTCCACATCTTCTTATCCACCATTAACTGTGAGTTGAACTGTACCTGTTCGCTGTCAATGGTGATGCGAACCATGATAGGATATTGCTTGTCCTTTCCTTGTTCCCTTTTCCTTGCGTAACAAAGTACGCTGAATGTGTTCCGTTTCATGCGCTTTTAAGTTTTTTGTTGCAAAAATACTGTTTGACAATCACTTGACGCAATCCACAGGCGGACACTTGGCGGCTATGAAACAGACATTTGAGGGTCATTGTCGTGTATCCTCATGAAATGAATCGTAAACGTGCCGGTTGTTTCCTTTTTCTGCTCAGGATTTTAGGTTACGGCGTGTCGATAAAATTGAACGTAAACAACGACAAATCAACGACATATCTACGAAGTCGTAACCAAAACTCCCGTTTTTTTCTTGGTTACGATTTGGTTACTCGATTTGTCCAATTTTCGACTTCCAACGGGGTATTCATCTGTCGTGGTATAACAAAAAAATATCCCCAAAGTTACTGACTTTGAGGATATTGTCTTCGACTTTCTTATTTCAGTCTTTTTTCGTAAGCGGTGCGTACGGGACTCGAACCCGTGACCCCATGCGTGACAGGCATGTATTCTAACCAGCTGAACTAACGCACCTGATGATCTGTCTTTTCTTTGTGGCGCTTTCTCTCTCAAAAGCGGTGCAAAGATATGTACTAATTTTTAATTGTCCAAATGTCTGCCCCGTTATTTTATCAGAAACTTGCAAAAGACGGAGATGTCCTCGAACTTGTTTCGGAAAAGATGCCATTGCGGCAGGACGGCGATTTCTTCATAACCTTGCTTGGCAAACAAGAGCTTGCTGTCGGGATTGTTGTCGTGCGAGATGTGGGCGTAGAGCATGCGGATGTGGAGCACGTGGCGGGCATAGGTTTCGATGGTTTGCAGGGCGGCTTGGGCATACCCATGTCCGCGAGCTTTTTCCAAGAGGGCAATGCCGACTTCGGCTCGCAAATTGTACGGGTCGAAATTGAACAAGTCTATCAGTCCGACAGCCTTTCCCTCCGTCGTGCAGATGACAAGGCGGAGCTCGCCGCTCTGATAAATGTCTTGCGGCTGCATGGCTATGTGTTGTTTAAGCGCGTAGCGTGAGTAGGGCGCTGTGGTTGACCCCACAGACCAGTTGTTCCGGTTGTTCTCTATTGAGTAGAGCAGGTCGAGGTCTTCTGGTTCAAGTGCCCGAAGGGATATCTGTTCGTGTTGTAGGATCATATTGAGTAGGTCATGGATTCAGTGATAAACAGGTCGCTTTCTGGCAAGAAAAAACCCATTTTCAAGTCGGCGCGAGTGTTTTGTGCGAAGATGCGGAAAATGTCGTCGTAGCTGAATGCCGTGGTGTCATAGATGACATACTGGTAGCTTTTTTGTGCTGACGGAATTTGCAGGTAATCTAGCGGGGCACTTTGTCTGTCTGCGTGTATGTAGTCCATGTCAAACATCCATTGTTCGTTGAGTTGCCGAGCCCGCGTGATGTGTTCTGCTTTTCCCACGAAGAGGATTTTGATATCCGGCTCTTTTTTCCCGATAGTCAGCATGCCGCGTACCTTTTCGACTGACTGTTGGACGAGGGCGATGAAGGCCCGGGTATAGATGGCTGTGCGGATGGGGATGGAAAGCCAGAAACTGTAGTGCTGATAATGCTTGTTGAAGAAAATCAGCATGGCCTGATAGAATACGTGGACGTAACGGAAGGAACTTTTCAGCGTGCTTTCTCCTTTGTAGTGCAGAATGGGAGTGGGCAGGTAATAGTTCTTGCAGCCGTTTTTGAGCAGGCGATAAGAAAGGTCAATGTCTTCGCCATACATGAAAAAGTCCTCGTCGAATGCTTTCCCGCCCTGAATCTTTTTGCGTGGTATCATCATGAATGCTCCTGACACAACCTCAATTTCGTTGGGTACGCTGTCGTCGAGGTATCTCATGTAGTAACGTCCGAAGAGGCGTGATTTCGGGAAAAGGTGACAGAGACCGCACATCTTGCAGAACGCGGTCCAAGGAGAAGGGAAGCCCCGGCGCGACTCATAGGCAAAACTGCCGTCGGCTTTCAGCATCCTTACGCCGAGTGCACCCATGTCTGGGTGGGCGTCTGCAAAAGACAGACAGTCAGTGAGTGTATGTGAGGTTAGGACAGTGTCGGGATTGAGGAATAGCAGGTATCGTCCCGTAGCTACACGGACGGCTTGGTTGTTTGCGCGGCCAAAGCCCATGTTGCGCGAGTTGCAGATGAAGTGCAGGTTGGGGTAAGTATCCGGAGGGAATAGTCCTTTCAGGTATGGAACGCTGCCGTCAGTCGAATGGTTGTCGACGACAAACACTTCGACCTGTATACCTTCTGTGGCTTTCCATACGGAGCGCAAGCATTGTTCGAGGTAGGACTTGACGTTATAGTTGACTATGATGATAGACAGCGTCATGGCTTCCGTACGGTTTATTATGGTTTGGACATTTTGCGGGGCCAGCAGAACACGAGGGCCAGTGCCGTGATGAGGGCACAAAAACCACCTTGCGTGTCAAGGGTGGCGAAGTAGACTGTCACGTTTCCCCAGAGAAGCAGTGCCATGAGGCCGAGGCGATAAGCATGCCACTTGCTTTCACACCTTTCGGGTGAACTGGCTTTTTCAATTGCCGCTTTGACTGTGGTAAGATGGAAAAACTTCAATGCCACGTAGACACCACTCAGTGTGCAGACGATGGCACCCAATGAAAGAAAATAACGTGTGTGCTCGTCGGTAACGAAGCCGGTCGGCAGAATTTCGTGGTCGAAACAGCAGGCCAGTATGGCGCCGACAATCCAGACGGCAAAGTATGCGGTTTTCAGTTGAAGCCAGGTTCTTGTCATGGGCGGAATGAGTTCCTATTTCGGTGTCTGATAGCTGTTGAAGTTCACGCGGTTGACGATGGAGCGGCCCAAGGTGATCTCGTCGGTGTATTCCAGTTCGTCGCCGATGTTTACGCCTCGTGCCAAGACTGTCAGTTTGATGTCGAACGGGGCAAGGCGGCGTGAGATGTAGAAGTTTGTTGTGTCGCCCTCCATTGTAGGGCTGAGGGCCAGGATGACTTCACTGATGCCTCCGGCCGCCACGCGGTCTACGAGTGAGGCCAGTTCGATGTCGCCCGGACCGACACCGTCCATCGGCGAGATGACGCCTCCTAAAACGTGGTAAAGGCCGTGAAACTGCCCTGTATCTTCAATCGACATGACGTTGCGGATGTTCTCAACGACGCAGATTGTCGTCCGGTCGCGATCCGGGTTGGCGCATAGGTCGCAGAGTTCCGTGTCCGAGATATTGTGGCAAACCTGGCAGTATTTCACTTCTTCTTTCAGTCGGATAATGCTTTCGCCGAACTGCCTGACGGCTTCCGTATCTTGTTTGAGCAGATGGAGCACCAGGCGCAGGGCGGTCCGGTGACCGATACCGGGGAGTTTCGAGAACTCGTTGACGGCTTTCTCTAAGAGTTTGGACGGGTATTGTTCGTTCATGGCCCTGATTATTGCAGGCAAAGTTAATCAAATGTCCCTGAAAAAACTTACCTTTGCTTCGGTTTTCTTGTTTCTCGCATGCGAATGGAGAGGCAGAAGACCGTCTGAAAACTATCTTGTTCCTGAAAATTTTTCCAGATGGATATCAAATCTGCCGAATTCGTCGTGAGCAATACGCAGGTCGCTAAGTGTCCTGCCGGCGACCTGCCCGAGTATGCTTTCATCGGGCGGAGCAATGTGGGCAAGAGCAGCCTGATTAACATGCTGACCGGGCGGAACAAACTGGCCATGACGTCAGCCACACCCGGGAAGACCTTGCTTATCAACCATTTCCTGATCAATAAGTCATGGCATCTCGTCGATTTGCCTGGCTACGGCTATGCCAAACGCAGTAAGCGCGAACAGGACCGCCTGTCGCGCATCATACGAGATTACATACTTCTTCGTCCACAATTGACGAGCCTGTTCGTCCTGATCGATGTGCGCCATGCCCCGCAGCCGGTGGATATGCGGTTCATCGAGTGGCTGGGTGAGAACGGCGTCCCCTTTGCCTTGGTGTTTACCAAGGCAGATAAAATGCCGAAAGCTGAGGTGGGCAAGAACGTGTCGGCTTACCTCGCTCAACTGTCAGAGCAGTGGGAAGAACTGCCGCCACATTTCGTGACGAGTAGTGCCAAGGCGCAAGGACGGGACGATATCTTGGATTACATTGACGGTGTCAACCGCTCTCTGGCCTCTGGGGAGGCTTAGCCTGACCGTCGCTCCGAAAAGATGAACAGCCATGCAATGGACTGATCGCATCCGACAGGTTAAGATCGTGTTGTTGGTGAGCGCCGTGGTCATAGCGGCGGTGTCGTTGGTTATTTCATACCTGTTGGTCCGCGACCTTTCGCATGAGGAGCGAAATCGGATGGTGGTTTGGGCCGAGGCAATGCGTTCGTTGAGCAGTGCCGATGAAAACACAGACATCTACCTTGCGTTGAAGGTGATCAACGGTAACAACACCATTCCAGTCATCGTGCTCGACGCGCAGGGTAATGTGGAGACCTATCGCAACATCACAATCAAAGCCGAGACGGCCGCTGACACGCTCCGTTATCTTCAACAACGTGCCGAATCCATGCGGCAGGCTGGTTATGCCATCGATCTGAACCTGACAGATGCGGGGCAGGAGGTTAGGCCGGGCGACGATTATCTGGTCATCTGCTACGAAGAATCGTCCATGCTGCGGCGTCTGGCATCTTATCCTTACGTGCAGCTTGGTGTCGTGGGACTGTTTGTCGTTGTGGCGATATTTGCCTTGTTGTCGTCCAAACGGGCGGAACAGAACCGTGTGTGGGTCGGGCTCTCGAAGGAGACGGCGCATCAGTTGGGTACACCGATTTCGTCGCTCATGGCGTGGACGGCCATCTTGCGCGAAGCCTATCCCGACGACGAGCTGATTCCTGAAATGGACAAGGATGTGAAACGCCTTGAACTCATTGCCGACCGTTTTTCGAAAATCGGTTCGCAGCCTGAAGTAGCCCGCGAAGACTTACGCCCGTTGCTTGAACGGACTGCCGATTATATCCGGCGCCGTTCGTCGGACAAGGTGGTCGTGGCGTGCGACATGCCCGACGATCCGGTCGTCGTCGATGTATGTGCGCCGCTTTTCGAGTGGGTGGTTGAAAACCTGTGCAAGAATGCCATTGATGCGATGTCTGGTAAGGGAGTCATCACCATCAGACTACGTCGCGAGACGGCTCACATTATCATAGAAGTGAGCGATACGGGAAAGGGCATCAGCAAACGCCATTTCAAGACCGTTTTCTCTCCGGGATATACCACAAAAAAGCGGGGGTGGGGATTGGGGCTCTCGTTGGCCAAACGCATTGTCGAGGAGTATCATAAGGGACATATTTTCGTCAAGAGCAGCGAACTCGGCGTAGGGACAACGTTTCGCATCGAACTGCACGTCCCGTCTGATGGAGTGGGGGCGGCCTCCCGTTTTTCTTCCACAAGATGAAGAGCTCCGTTTTTCGTCAGTCCGTATGCATTTCTTTTGGTTGGCGGCTTCACTTTCTGGCTGGAACTTGCTGGAATCTTTTCCCATGTCATGGTCGTAAGCCGTGACTGTCGGTCGAAAAATTCGTTACGTCTGTCTGGAAAAACAGACGTAGTGACAGGATTTCCTGTCGCAGTGACGGGATTTTCTGTCAGCCGGATTGCATCCTTTGTCTGTCTGTTTGTGTTGGTACAAAGTGCCCTTCGAGCGTGGCTTCGGGTTGCAGATGTGGCTGGATGCGCTTGAAGGGTACAGAAATGGTGCTTGAATGATTTGCGGAAAACGTCCGGGCCTGCGGAGCTCCTGCATTTGGCGGATGGGCAGAGAACGGGCGTTTCAGTCCGCAGTTGGATGCGTCATTATTTGGCTTCCCATTTTTTGTAACGTCCGCCTTTGAGCCACCGTTTTCCCCAATACGGGTCGCTGAGTCGGCTTACCATGACGCCGCGCGAACTGCTTGCGTGCAGGAATTTCCCGTCTTTCAGGTAGATGCCGACGTGTCCCACGCGCCGACGCAGGCGGCGTTTCCGTCCTTGATTAAAGAAGACAAGGTCTCCCTCTTTTAGTCGGCGTTTGCGCACACGGCGGTCGCATTGATCATACTGTGCCTGGCTTTGCCGGGGGAGCTCGACGTGATAGCAGGTGCGGTAGATTTGCGTGGTCAGGCCGGAGCAGTCCACTCCGTTTTTCGTGTTTCCGCCGTAATGATAGGGCGTGCCCACCCATTTGGCTGCCTCTACATAGAGACGGTGGTTGTCTTTGTAAGCGATGTCCATCCCCAGCACGCGGCCGGCATGGACCAGTTCGCGGAAGTCAATGTGAGCGAGGCGTCGGGAGCTTGAGCATGAGGTCAGGCTGAGCATGACGGCTGCAAGGCTCCACAAACCGATGCGCCGGAGGTTTGCGTATGATGCTCTCCGGCGCATCGTGATGAGGCGGAGGGACGGGAATGTCATAGTCCGTGTTCCGAAAGGTAGCGTTCAGCCTCGACCGCAGCCTTGCATCCGCTGGCCGCAGCCGTGATGGCCTGTCGATAGAGTGGGTCGGCCACGTCTCCGGCAGCGAAGACCCCCGGCACTCCCGTGCGGGGCGTAGCGCCTTCGGTGAGGATATAGCCCGCCTCGTCGGTCTTGATCCAAGGGATGAACAGCTCACTGTTCGGGTGATGGCCAATGGCGAGGAAGAACCCGTCAATAGCAATGTCGTAGTGGCGCTCGTCGGGAAGTCCGCGCCGGTAGACGACGTGCGCGCCTTCCACTCCATCCGTACCGAAGAGTCCTTCGGTGTTCGTTTCGAACAGGATTTCGATTTTGGGGTTCGTCATGACCTTCTCCTGCATCGCTTTTGATGCGCGGAGGAATGGTTTGCGCACGATGAGGTAGACTTTGGCTGCCAGTCCGGCAAGGTATGTGGCTTCTTCGCAGGCCGTGTCGCCGCCTCCCACAACGGCGACGTTCTTTTTGCGGTAGAAGAACCCGTCGCATGTTGCACAGGCACTGACGCCAAGGCCTTTGTATTTCTCTTCGTCGGGCAGGCCGAGGTATTTAGCCGTGGCGCCTGTGGCGATGATGAGTGTCTGGCATTGCACTTGGCTTCCGTCGTCGAAGGTGAGCGTGTAGGGGGCGGCCGAGAGGTCGGCTTTCACGGCGATGGCAGGACGTATCTCCGTGCCGAAGCGGATGGCTTGGGCGCGCATGTCGTCCATCATCTGGTTGCCGTCGACGCCCTCAGGGTAGCCTGGGAAGTTGTCGACCTCGGTCGTCGTTGTGAGCTGTCCGCCTGGTTGGAGGCCTTCGTAGATCACGGGAGCCAGTCCGGCGCGGGCGGCATAGATGGCGGCGGTGTAGCCGGCGGGGCCAGAGCCCAAGATGAGGCATCGTATTGTTTCCATAAGTGTGAATGCGTTTATGTGATGTAATGTGTGGGGTTATCGTAAGTCAATGATTTCAGCCTGGGGAAAGTCCTTGCTGTTGAAGCGGAAGAACGTGTCGTTCCAGCGGTGTCCGGCGGTGAGGTCGTAGACGCTGATGCGTGTCCATTGCCCCTGGCCTTGTGTTAGGCGGATGCACAACGGCCACCCTGTGCCTTCGTCGATGTCGAGAATCATCTTCCGGATGCCCTGTCTGGGACTTGTGGCGGTCAGGGTTACTTCGTGGCAGGCCTTGCCGCGCAGGGTCGTGTGGCTGAGGCTGTAAGTGTATCCTTGTTTGTAGAGGTTGACGAACGTGTAAGGATTTATGCTTTGCAGTTCGGCCTCGGTGGGATGGCTGACGTTGACTTCGTTGCTGCCTTCAAGGTAGCTCCATTGTGTCTTTCCGTCGAACCATGTCTTCATCTGCGGCGAGTCGATGTGGAACTTGTCGCCTTTGACGTAAATGGTGCCGCTTCCGCTGCCCGTCTCTTTGCCGTCGGTGAAGTTGCCGACTTTGAACGTGGCTTGCAGACCGCCACTCTTTTTCAGCTTGGCGGCAGTCTGGTCGAGGATTTGCTTGGCTGTCTGAGCCTGTGCGGCTGACGTGAATGTCAGGAGGGCGAAAAGGACGTAGAGTAGCTTCTTCATAAGAACGTGTAGTTATCTCAGAGTAGACATTTTGTTTTCCAAATCTGTTTCATCCATGCAGAGGACGTCGCGGGGCTTGCTTCCCTGTGTCGGGCCGACGATGCCTGCTTTTTCAAGCTGGTCCATGAGGCGTCCAGCACGGTTGTAGCCGATGGCGAACTTGCGTTGGATAAGCGAGGTGGAGCCTTGCTGGTGGATGACGATGAGGCGGGCGGCCTCCTCAAAGAGCGGGTCGAGGTGGTTGGTGTCGAACGGAGTCGTCGCACCGCCTCCGAAGTCGGCGTCGCCTTCGGGAGCCACTTCGGGCAGTGCGAACGCCGATAGGTAACCCTGCTGCTGGCTGATGTGGCTGTTGATTCGTTCTACCTCCAGGGTGTCGACGAAGGCACACTGGACGCGGACAGGATCGTTGCCGCAGAGGAAGAGCATGTCGCCCTTGCCGACGAGCTGATTGGCGCCGGTGCGGTCGAGGATTGTCTTGCTGTCTATGCCCGACATCACTTTGAAAGCCATGCGGGCCGGGAAGTTGGCCTTGATGGACCCGGTGATGATGTTCGTGGTTGGGCGTTGGGTTGCGATGACCATGTGCATCCCGACGGCTCGGGCCAGCTGTGCGATGCGGGCTATGGGTAGTTCGATTTCTTTTCCGGCTGTCATGATGAGGTCGCCGTACTCGTCGATGATAACAACGATGTAGGGCATGAACTCGTGGCCGTTCTCGGGATTGAGCAGGCGGGCCTTGAATTTGGCATTGTACTCCTTGATGTTCCTGACCTTGGCTTTCTTCAAAAGGTCGTAGCGGTGGTCCATCAGCTGACAGAGGCTTTTCAACGTCTGGATGACCTTGGTGACATCGGTGATGATGGGGTCGTCCTCGCCGGGGATTTTGGCGAGAAAGTGGTTCTCGATGGGCGCATAGATGCTGAACTCGACTTTCTTGGGGTCGACCATGACGAATTTGAGTTCGGCAGGATGTTTCTTGTAGAGTAAGGATGTGATGATGGCATTCAGTCCGACAGATTTACCTTGGCCAGTGGCGCCGGCCACAAGCAGGTGCGGCATCTTGGCGAGGTCAACCATGAAGACCTCGTTGGTGATTGTCTTGCCAAGGGCTATGGGCAGGTCGTATGTCGTTTCCTGAAACTTTTTGCTGTTGAGGATGCTCTCCATCGAGACGATGTGCGGGTTCTTGTTGGGAACTTCAATACCAATTGTTCCCTTACCGGGTATCGGCGCGATGATGCGGATCCCGAGTGCGCTCAGGCTGAGTGCGATGTCGTCTTCGAGATTCTTGATTTTGTTGATGCGCACTCCTTGTGCCGGGGTTATCTCATAGAGCGTCACGGTGGGGCCGATGGTCGCCTTGATGCTTGATATCTCAACGCCGAAGTTGCGCAAGACGGTGATGATCCGGTCTTTGTTCGCATTCTGTTCGGCCATGTCGATTGAAGGAGCGTTGTCGGCATACTTTTTGAGCAGGTCGAGCGTCGGGTAGCGGTAGTTCTCCAAATCTTTTTTGGGATCGTAAGGTACCATCTCTGTGACTTCGCCTACGCTTTTTGTCGTGGCTTTTTCTTCCTTGCTTCCAGATGTGACGGTCAGGGTGGCTGCGTTTTCCGTCAGCCGTCCGGTCTTTTCTGTCGCAGTGATGGCTTTGTCTGTCGCTGTGTCCGTCTTTTCAGTGGCGCCGACCGTAGTGTCGAGGATGAGGGCAGGTTGTTTCCCGTCGTCGGTCTCGTTGCTCAGATCGAGGCTGACGGTTGCCGGGTCCTCGTATGCGGCCGGCTCGTCAGCTCGCGTGAGGTTACTGCTGCTGTCCGGATCGATGTCGGTCGGGCACTGTGTGCCAGTCTTGGGAGGCCGCTTGTTTTTCAGGTAGTTTGTGGGGTTGAGAAGGCGCTGGATGACATGCATCGTTTCACGGCTGACATAGACGAGGTAGCATATTGCCAAAGCGGCAAGCAGGATAAAAAGCCCGACCTGACCGATCTGCTCACTGAGTGTGCGGCAGATGTAGTCGCCATGTCCGCCACCCGGGAGGAAAGCTAAACCTGTTACCCAATTGTCGGGGATGAAAAACGCCAGCGTTACGGACAGCCACACCATCAGGAACGTGAAGTTCAGAAACCACTTCCACAGGCGCACCTTGTAGGCGCTCATGAGTTTCATGCTGGCGAAGAGGAAAAACAAGGGGATGAAGTAGGACGGGATGCCGAAGCATTCGTGCATGAAATAATAGGCCACGTAAGCGCCCACACGGCCGCCGTAGTTGGCAGGATCGGTGAGTTGGCCGGCCTCGACACCGCTCTGGTCTTCCGCTCCTGTGACAAAGTTGGAACTGAACGCAAGCAGCATGAACAAGGCAACAATCAGCAGGAGCAGGCCGCAGATGAAACGCAACGTCTCGCCTTGGAGAATTTCTTTCAGGCCTCCGGCTTCGGCCAAGTCTTTTATGCCGGCTCTTTTTTCTTTGGTCTTTTTCTTGGGCATATAGGGCGTATTGTCTTGCAAAATTACTCGATTTATGGTAAACGCACCGGGATTTCTTCTTTTTTTCGTAATTTTGCCCCACAGTTTTGTAATATGGAGAATAGCTCTAATCCTATATATTCGCGTTGCGTTCTGGACTTTGTGACAGTGGCGGCAGAGTTTTGCAAGTACTTGGAGCAATGCCAAGGTACGGAGCAGGCTGAATTTGTCGACGTAATGCGCAAACTCCTTCTTATGCTTTACTTGAAAGCCTCGATGGTTACGGTTCCACAAGAGAGCGACGGTTTTGTCGAACATCCCGTCACGGAAGATGATTATGACTATGTACGCCAGTCTGTGGCAGACATCATGGGCACGTTCGACGACTATCTGGACGTCTTCGTGGCCGACTTCAAATACTCGGATACTCCCATACGCCGTCAGATAAGCGAGGATCTGGCGGATTCCTACCAAGCGCTGCGCAATTTCGTCGAAGTGTTCCGCCAAGGTTATGAGGAGGCCATGCAAGTCGCCCTTACCGAAGTGCTGGAACAGTTCGAGACGGCTTGGGGGCAAAACGTGCTCAACGCGCTGCGTGCCTTGCATGACGTGAAGTATGGGACGCAAACCGAAGAGGCATGATGGCGACAACAAGGATTATTCACGAAAAGATGGACAAAGCGGCTTTGCAGCAGATGCCGACTGTGGCGTTTGCCGGACGCATTGTCGTCGTTCAGTCTGCCCCTGAGGCCGAGCGGGCCGTTGCATTCCTGCGTACGCAAGCCCTTGTGGGGTTCGATACCGAAACACGCCCCTCGTTCAAGCGGGGACAGAATCATAAAGTCGCCCTGATGCAGGTGTCGACGCATGACCTCTGTTTCCTCTTTCGCCTCAATATGATTGGCTTGCCGGCGTCGGTGTGCGAATTCTTGGCTGACGGGAACACGCGCAAGGTAGGCCTTTCTTTGAAAGACGATTTCATGATGCTTCACGAGCGTGCCTCCGTCCCACTGAACAATTTTGTCGATCTCCAACAGTATGTCAAACCATTCGGCATCAAGGATATGAGCCTGCAAAAACTTTATGCGAACCTCTTCGGGGAGCGTATCAGCAAGGCGCAGCAGCTGACGAATTGGGAGGCCGATGTGCTGACCGACCGGCAGAAGCAATATGCAGCCATCGATGCCTGGGCATGCCTCGTACTGTATGAAGAGCTCGAACGGCTCAAAGCGACCGGCGATTACAGCCTTGTTCCAGATGAAAACAGACCATATGACCTATAAGACAATCACCCTTCGGCGCGGAAAAGCCGACAGCTTGAAGCGCTTCCATCCTTGGATATTTTCGGGCGCCATTGCCCGGACAGATGCGGACATAGTCGAGGGCGACACCGTGCGCGTGCTTGACGAGACGGGCGCTTTTCTTGCCGTCGGACACTACCAGATCGGTTCGATAGCCGTGCGTGTACTTTCGTTCGACGATGTGACAATCGATTCCGCGTTTTGGACGCAACGGCTGACAGAGGCGTTCCGTCTGCGTCAGGCGCTGGGCCTTGTAGGACGCGGTGACAATGATATTTACCGCCTTGTTCACGGAGAAGGCGACCGCCTGCCTGGGCTTGTCATCGACGTGTACGGAGAGACTGCCGTCATGCAAGCACATTCGGTCGGCATGCACGTCGAGCGTCAGGCAATTGCCGACGCACTGCTTAAAGTCATGGGCGCATTGGTCACTAATGTGTATTACAAGTCGGAGACGACTCTTCCGTTCAAGGCCGGGCTGGGGCAGCACGACGGTTTCCTCCGGGGGGGGAATCCCAGTGACGTGGCGACTGAGAACGGACTGCATTTCCACATAGACTGGCTGAAAGGGCAGAAGACCGGTTTTTTCATCGACCAGCGGGAGAACCGTAGCCTTTTGGAACGATACTCGCGTGGCCGTCACGTCCTGAATATGTTCTGTTATACCGGTGGTTTTTCCGTCTATGCCTTGCGGGGCGGCGCCAAACTCGTGCATTCGGTCGACAGCAGCAACAAGGCCGTCGACCTGACCGTGGCGAACGTGGCGCTCAACTTTCCGGTCGACCATCGTCATGAGGCTTATGCCGAGGACGCTTTCAAGTTCCTTGACCATATGGGACATGATTACGACCTCATCGTCCTTGACCCTCCGGCCTTTGCCAAGCATAAAGAGGCCTTGCGCAATGCGCTCAAAGGTTACACCCGTTTGAACGCCAAAGCTTTTGAGAAGATTCGCCCCGGTGGCATCCTTTTCACGTTCAGCTGTTCGCAAGCTGTCAGCAAGGAGCAGTTCCGCCTGGCTGTTTTCACGGCGGCAGCACAGAGCCGGCGGCATGTGCGCATCCTTCATCAGTTGCACCAGCCAGCCGACCATCCTGTCAACATCTATCATCCGGAAGGCGAATACCTGAAAGGACTCGTCCTTCAAGTGGAGTAAAAACACGTCATATCCCGTTTTGGAACGAGAATAAGCCCGGTCTGCCGCTTCGCAGACCGGGCTTTGTGCGTAACTGAGTCGTGCTGTTATGCTGGATGCCCTGGGTTTTAATTCTGTTAGCCGTCCAGAAAATCCTGTCAGCCGTCCGGGATTTTCTGCCTGCCGACTTGTTGTGGCGGATGCTGACGGTTGTGTGCTGTGACTTGATGCCCGTTTTGAGAACAGTGTGTCTGGCACGGCATCATGGTCGTGTGGGCAGCATCCCGATTTCTTCGAACATTTTGCGGTAGTATTCGGCCTTTCTTTCTACCTTCATGGGATAGGCACGGCTGCTGCTTGGCATACGGTAAAAGCGGAGCGTGCGCCCGTCGATGCTGAGGGCGACGCTCTGTCCTACGGCTGGCGGTGTGGTGCCGTAGCGCTCGCAGAGCGTGTCGGTCGCCTTTTGCCCGGTGGTGGCCACTGCGCGGCAGTTGGGCAACTGGCGCAACAGGGCAGCGATGTCGGTCGGTTCGACGATGTCGAGAAACTTGTCCGAAGCGTTGCCTTGCAGGCGGCGTACGATGCTCGCCGTATCATAAAGGGCCAAGCCGGTGCTTTGGGCAAAGGCGATGATTTCATCCCGGCGGAAGCGTTTGGCCGCCTCGTCGACAAAGCAGTTCTTGTCGCCACGGAAGATGTAGCCCAATATGCGCCACATGTCGTTTTGCAGGTTGGGGTAGAAGAAGTCGATCGACCAGCGCTTGCGTGGTGGTGGGAAGCTGCCCAGCATGAGCAGGCGTGCTTCCGCGGGGAGGAAAGGGGAGAGGGGATGGGTTTCGGTAGACGGCAGGGTGTCGGTCATGGTTAATGGGAATCAGTGTCGTTTTTTCTTGTGGAAGTAAAAGCCTGCATAGATGTTGCCATACATGAGGGTGTTGGTGAGTGAGAAAGTGCGCTTGCGGTAGGCATAGATGTGGCTGACGAGCGAGGAGCCTGCGAACCACTTGCCGTTGTTCCATACGAGCCCGGCGCGCGTGATGACGTCGAAGTTGATGTTCTGAAAGCGGAACAGGCGTTCGCGCGGCCCCTCGCCGATCGACTGTTTGAAGCCGATGGCAGGCGCGGCTGAGACGGCAAGCAGGAAATCGGGTGCAAAGACCCAGTTGTAGGCGTATCCGACGTTGAGGCTGTAATCATTGTAGCGCACCTCGCTGATGCGTAGCTGGTCGATCAGTCCTGACTGCAAGGGTTGTGGGAGCATCTCGGGCGAAAAACGTAACGTGTGGCGGCAGTACTGGATGCCCACTTTCCACGAACCGGCACTTCGGCGTTGCACAGTGCTTTGGCTGAACGCGGCGGGATAGGAGAAACGCCGGTGGTTGAAGATGTAGTAGGCGTTGACGCCCAGCGTCGTGGTTTCGAGACCGTCGAAATCGCGTTTTGCGTAGGCTTTCTCATCAATGCCGTCGAATCCGGTGACACGTTTCAGGCGGTAGCCGCCGTTGTTGCGCACATAGATAAAATCGCAGCCCAGCATGGCACTGTAAAGGCTGAGGTTGAACTCGCGGCGAGTCTGGTTCGAGCCGACACGGCCCACATCGAAAGTATAGCCGAAGAAGAGCCAGCGCCAGCCGAAGTAGGGACCCAGTTTGACGCTTGATCTCGGCGACATTGACAGGCTTTGTGAATGGCCGTCGGGAGGGTATCCGGCTAAGCGGCAGCTTTGCGTGGACGTTGAGACTTGCGCCATGGCCGTGAAGTTGTAACGGTTGGGCGCGACGTAAGTGGTGTCGTAGTTGTCGAACTCGCGGAAGAAACGCTTGATGAGGCTGGCACGCCGAGGCTTACCTGCTGCGGTGTCGGGGGCAATGTCCGCTGAGACCGGAGAGGCGGCAAGGGCAATGACGAGGGGACAAATGAGGCGGAGCGGCAGTTTCGGCATTGGGCTGCGGTGGGTCAGAGTTTTCCGAGGATGCGGTCGACGACCCAGTTGACGGGCGTGGCGCTCACGCTGTCACATGTGCAGACGGACAGGCCCTGCAAGTGTTCCACCACAAGGCGGATTAGGGGAAGTTGGACGTGTTCCGGGTTGGGTACGGTGATTTCCTCGCGGCCGCGTTCGGTTTGCAAAAGGATGGGGTCGTAGTTGAAAACAGAGAAACAGAGCATCCCACGGTCTCCAATAATTTCGATGCGGTCTTCCTTGGCCGACTCGTGCGCCACGAAACACCACGAACCGGATCCGGGCAGGCCCGAGTCGAAGCGGAAGCAGGCACTCACGGTGTCTTCCGTCTCATAGAGGCCGCCTCGGTTGTCTTTGTATCCTTTGGCCTCTATGATCGGGCCGAAGAACTGTTGGAGCATGTCTATCTGATGGGGCGCGAGATCATAGAAATAGCCTCCTCCGGCAATGTCGGGTTGCACGCGCCAAGGCAGGTTCGTACGGTTGTAGTCCAAGTCGCGTGGCGGGACGGCGAATCGTATCTGAACGTTGATGACGTGGCCGATGGCATTGTTTTGAAGCAACTCTTTGACTTTCAGGAAATAAGGAAGGTAGCGACGGTAGTAGGCCACGAAGCACGGGACGCCCGTTTTTTCCGCAATGCGGTTGACGCGGGCACAGTCCTCGTAGTTTGAAGCCAATGGCTTTTCGACGTAGACGGGCTTGTCCGCTTTCATGGCCATGATGGCAAAGGTGGCGTGGGTTGATGGTGGCGTGGCGATGTAGATGGCATTGACATCTGGGTCGTCCACCAGTTCCTGCGGGTCGGTGTACCATTTGGGAATGCCATGGCGTTCGGCATATGAGCGCGCTTTTTCCTTGTTGCGGCTCATGACGGCAACAACCCGTGAACCCGGCACTAGGCTGAATGCCGGTCCGCTCTTCTTTTCGGTGACTTCGCCGCAGCCGATGAATCCCCATTTTATCTGTCTGATTTCTGCCATAGCGTGTTTCTGTTGTTTTATCGTATATGCAAAGATAGTGCAAACGAGCGTTAATCCCGCTGAAAATCCCGTGGTTTTTCAGCGGGGGCTTGCTTGGAACGTTTGTCGTACCACTTCTATAATTACGTACTAGGTGAGGATATGCAGGGATGCCACTCATGGCGCTTTTGCCTGACAGGGAGTGAAGGTGCGGGCGGCATATTCGTGCAGCAGCGTATGTAATGATCGGAAAACAACCGTACGTTCTGCCTGTCTTTATGTTTCTCCCGTCAGCCGTTGCGATAGAAAACCCCAGCGCTGCGATACAAGCGACTGTCGCACCAGCAATAACTCTTCTTTCTGCAAAAGTCCATTTCGCAACATGAAATGGACTTTCGGGTGGCCGTTCGCGAAATTCAGTCAATTGACCGGCTATGTTTGGTTGGACTGCGGTTCGTTTTCTCGCTAAATGAGCTGTTCCTGCCGATACGAAAAAAGCGCGCGTCCCGTAGGGCGTACGCTTGCGAGGGTTTGTTCCATGAGGTAATGTAAGCTGGTGATTGCCTGTCACCAGGTCAGCACACGATTGCTTGCTGGACGACTTGTTCTACATCAGACTCGGTTTGTGAGAACGGTCCGGTCGATTGCAGCTTCAGCGTCGACATGGCTGCCGCAAATCGTCCGGCTTCTTCGTAGCTGGCGCCTTGGATGCGTTTGTAGAGGTATCCGGTGGAATAAGTGTCGCCACAACCTGTGACGTCGACGACGCGGGTGGGCATGTAGGCCGGGATTTCGTAGAACTCGCCCCCAGCGAAAATCAGCGAACCATAGCTGCCATCAGTGATGCAGACTTCGTTGCAACCCCATTCGGCCAAGCGACGGGCAGCTTCGTGTGACTCGTTGCAGCCGGTGAGCACTTCCATTTCGTATTCGTTGACTTTCAAAATGTCCACGTATGGCAGAAGTTCGCGCTTGGCTTTCCAGTCAATGGGGAAGACGTCTTCCCCCCGCACCTCGCGCAAGAGACCTTGTACGTCGAGCGAGACTTTCCCCTTGCCGTGCAGGTAGGGGATGAGGTCAGGCGCGAAGTCGTCGGCCAAGAGACTGCCTAAATGGTAGATCCGGGCATCGATGTCTTCTAAGTCTTTGATGGTGAACGGGGCGGCTTTGGAGCGGACGCGTTGCGTCCTGTTGTTTTGGTCTTCGCCGTAGATGTTTTCGAAGAATACACTGTTTTGGCTGCGTACCAGTTTGATGGAAATGCCTGCTTCTCGCATCTTGCGGATGACGGGGAGTTCGCTCTCGCCTACTGCTGTGACGAGCTGAAAGTTGCGGGCTCCGAGATTGTGGATGCCTTCGGCGAAATAGTAGGCGGTGCCCCCCGGCATGAACTTGGTCAGTGTCGGCGTCGTGATTTTATCGAGGGTGATATGCCCGACACAGCAGATATCAATCATGAGGGTGGTCTTCAAGGAGGGAGAACAAGTCGGCAACAATGAAGCTGCTGCCTCCAACAAATATGAAATCGTCGGCTGAAGCCTCGGCGAGCGCTTTCCGGTAGGCAGTGGCAACGTCGGGAAATACTCGCCCGTTGAGGCCATGTGCTACGGCCTTATGGCGTAGATCGTCCTCGTTCATTGCCCTGCGTACAGAGGCTTTTGTGAAATAATAGACGGCGTTTGTGGGCAAGAGCGAGAGGACGGCGTCGATGTCCTTGTCTGCTGCCATTCCGAACACGATACGGAGTTCCTGGCAATGTACATGGCGGAGTTGTTCTGCGAGGTAAGTCCACGCGCCGACGTTATGACCGGTGTCGCAGACAACGGTTGGAGAAGTTTGCAGCATTTGCCATCGGCCACGGAGACCGGTAAGTGCGGCCACGTCGGCCAGTCCTGTGCGAACGTGGTCTGTCGTGAAGTTGAATGCTCGTGTTTGGCTGAGTGTGCGTATAGCCGTGAGCAACGTGTTCATGTTCTTATGTTGGTAGACACCGGTCAGGTGGCTGAGAATAGTGCCGTAGTTGCGTGTCTCAAAGCGAATAGTGAAATCGTCGCAAAGCGTGACGGACATAACTTCCGCCTCGTCTTCTGCATAGGTGATGGGAGCATGCAGCTCGCGAGCTTTATTCATGAACACAGGACGTGTCTCTGGGGTAGTTTCGCCGACGACAACAGGTATGCCAGTTTTGATGATACCAGCTTTCTCGCCGGCAATTTCGGCCAACGTTGTACCGAGAAACTGAGTATGGTCGAGGCTGATGTTAGTGATGACGGAAAGTTCCGGCGTAATAATGTTCGTGCAGTCTATCCGGCCGCCAAGTCCCACTTCGACGACAGCCACATCAACGTGTTGGTCGGCGAAATACTTGAACGCCATGGCCGTGGTAAGTTCGAAAAAAGAAGGATGAAGTGGTTCAAAAAATGCACGCTCATTCGCTACGAAGTCAACGACGTAGTTCTTGGGCATCATTTCGCCGTTGATGCGGATGCGTTCACGAAAGTCTGTCAGGTGGGGCGAGGTGTAGAGGCCGACGCGGTAACCCGCCGTTTGAAGCACGGCAGCGATGGAATGGGAGCAGGTACCCTTACCGTTGGTTCCGGCGATGTGTATGGTACGGAACTTTCGGTGTGGATGCCCAAAGTGAGCGTCAAGCGTTTGCGTGGTTTCCAGTCCGGCTTTGTATGCTCCGCCGCCAATCTGTTGGAACAGGGGCGCACTTTCGTAAAGGTAGGCCAGCGTCTCTTCGTAGGTCATCATTCGAAGTATGAACGGAACTTGCGGAATATGGTGTCCTTGATGCTTGAACTCGGACGGAGGTTGTCACTGTCCTTCATCTTTTCGAAAGCGTTTTTTTCGTCGCGGCTTAGGGCTTCGGGGATGTAGACGCTGATGTTTACAACGATGTCTCCGACGCCTTGTCCGTAACCTTGTACGGCCGGAAGGCCTTTTCCGCGGAGACGGAGTACCTTCCCGGGTTGTGTGCCTGGCTCAATTTTGACGCGGGCTTTGCCATCGATTGTCGGGATTTCGACCGTGTCGCCGAGTGTGGCTTGGGAGACAGTGAGGAGCAGGTTGTAGATCAAATCGTTCTCGTCGCGGACAAATTCGGGATGGGCTTCTTCCTCAATGAGAACTTGAATGTCGCCGGCTATTCCGTTGTGCTTGGCTGCGTTGCCTTTTCCGGGCACGTTGACTACCATGCCTTCGGCCACGCCTGCGGGGATGCTGATTTCTACGATTTCTTCACCGCTGACCACCCCGTCGCCATGACATTTTTTGCACTTGTTCTTGATGACTGTTCCTTCCCCATGGCATGTGGGACAAGGCGATTGGGTTTGAACCATGCCGAACACGCTCCGCTGGGTGCGCATTACATAGCCGGAACCGTGGCATGTGGGGCAAGTCTCCGGGCGGCTTCCGTTCTCGCATCCTGTGCCGTGGCATTCAGGACAGTTCACGTCTTTATGGACCTTGAATTTCTTGGTGACGCCTTTGGCGATTTCTTCGAGCGAGAGTTTGACTTTCAGGCGCAGGTCGCTACCTTTGTATTGCCGTTGTTGGGGGCGTCCTCCTCCGAAGCCGCCAAAACCTCCGAAACCGGCATGGCCTCCGAAAATGTCGCCGAACATGGAGAAGATATCTTCCATGTTCATGCCTTGGCCGCCGCCGAACCCTCCGAAACCGCCTGCACCGTTCACTCCGGCAGCTCCGAATTGGTCGTAGCGGGCACGCTTGTCTGGATCGCGGAGCACGTCGTAGGCCTCCGCAGCCTGTTTGAATTTTTCTTCGGCCTCTTTATCCCCCGGATTGCGGTCCGGGTGATACTTAATAGCCATCTTCTTATATGCCCGCTTGATCTCGTCTGCACTCGCGGTGCGGGCGACGCCGAGCACTTCGTAGTAATCTATTTCAGTCGCCATACAATAATTAATGTGCGCTCTGGTTCCTTTTTTATTGTCCTACGGCTACTTTTGCGTGGCGGATCACTTTTTCGTTCAGCAAGTAGCCTGCCTGTACGCAGTCTATGATTTTTCCTTTCTTGCTGTCATCTTCCACAGGAACAAGGGCTATAGCTTCGTGAAAGTCCGTGTTGAAATCCTCTCCGTCGGTTTCCATCTTTTTCAGACCTTGTGTTGACAGCGTTTTCACGAGTTTGGAAATGATGAGGTCGACACCTTCGCGTAGTGTTTCGACGTTATCGCTTTTTGCCATGTTTGTCTGGGCACGTTCCAAATCGTCAAGGATGGGTAGGAGTGCTTGCATGACCTTTTCACCGCCATTGAGGATGAGTTCGGTCTTTTCCTTCATTGTGCGTTTACGGTAGTTGTCGAACTCGGCTACCTGTCGCAAGTATTTGTCTTTGAGTGATGCAATCTGCTCTTCTGCTTCAGCCAGTTTTTCGGCATCTGTCTTTTCTACCGGTTGCTCCTCAGCATTTTGTGTTTCTTCCTGCTCGCTTTCAGGGGTAGCGTCTTTTACTTCTTCCTCTTCGGGGCTGTTTATCTTATCGTTGTTGCTCATGATATTTAATGGTTTAAGAATAGGACAGCAAGAAATGTACCAAAAACGGAAACCTGACGTTTATTCCGTTCCGTACATTTGTGTGCGCAGTTCTTTTATGCGGTCGTCGTGGATGTAGTCTTCGTAGGTCATCAGTTTGTCAATGGTGCCGTTGGGGGTCAGTTCGATGACGCGGTTGGCTACTGTGTTGATGAATTCGTGGTCGTGACTGGCGAAGAGTACGTTGCCTTTATAGAGTTTCAGGTTATTGTTGAATGCTTGGATACTCTCCATGTCGAGGTGGTTGGTCGGCGTGTCAAGAATGAGGCAGTTAGCATTGCGCAGTTGCATACGGGCAATCATGCAGCGCATTTTTTCGCCTCCCGAGAGAACACGTACTTTTTTCAGAATGTCTTCGTCTTTGAAGAGCATGCGCCCAAGGAATGCCTTGAAATAAACTTCGTTACCTTCGCCATATTGGCTGAGCCAGTCGAGCATGTTCAGATCGCAGTCGAAGAAAGATGTGTTGTCGAGTGGAAGGTAGGCCGTCGTGATGGTGACGCCCCACTTGAATGTACCCGCTGCGGGCGCCATGTTGCCGTTGATGATTTCAAAAAGCGCAGTCATGGCTCGCGGGTTGTGGCTAATGAATACGATCTTTTCGCCTTTCTCCACGTTGAACGAGAGGTTGTCAAAGAGGACGGTGCCATCGTCTGCAATGGCTTTCAGACCGTCGACTTCAAGAATCTGATTGCCTGGTTCGCGATCCATTTGGAAAATGATGCCGGGATATTTGCGCGTTGAAGGCTGGATTTCGTCGACATTGAGTTTCTCCAACATCTTTTTGCGGCTTGTTGTCTGGCGGCTTTTAGCCACATTAGCTGAGAAACGGCGGATAAACTCCTCGAGTTCCTTGCGTTTTTCCTCTGCTTTTTGCTTCTGGTTCTGGGCCTGTCGCAGGGCGAGCTGGCTTGATTCGTACCAGAAACTATAATTGCCCGAGAAAAGTGTCACTTTACCGAAATCTATGTCAACTGTGTGCGTGCAGACTTGGTCGAGAAAGTGACGGTCGTGACTGACGACGAGAACCGTATGTTCGAAATTGCCGAGATAATCTTCGAGCCATTCAACGGTTTCAAGGTCGAGGTCGTTGGTAGGTTCGTCGAGCAGCAGATTGTCTGGTTCGCCGAAGAGAGCCTGTGCCAGCATAACACGCACTTTCTCTTTACCCGAGAGTTCCTTCATAAGTTTGCCGTGCAGCTTCTCCTTGATGCCGAGACCGCTCAGCAGGGCCGCGGCGTCGTTTTCGGCTGTGTATCCGCCGAGATTGGCAAACTTTTCTTCGAGTTCGGCCACTTTCATACCGTCTTCGTCCGAGAAGTCGGGTTTGGCGTAGAGGGCGTCGCGCTGACGGGCCACGTCCCACATGACCGTGTGCCCCATGAGGACGGTGTCAAGCACGGTGTGCTCGTCAAATTTGAAGTGGTCCTGGCTGAGCACAGACATACGTTCGCCCGGGCCGAGCTCGATAGAACCTTTGTTGGGCTCGAGTTCGCCTGAGATAGCTTTGAGCAGGGTGGATTTTCCTGCGCCGTTGGCGCCGATGATGCCGTAGATGTTTCCGTTGGTGAATTTGAGGTTGACGTCTTTGTAGAGAACACGCTTTCCGAATTGGATGGCGAGGTTGCTAACGGTGATCATGTTGCTGTGTCGTTATTTTCCGGGGCGCAAAGTTAGCTAAAAAACTGTGAATAAGGAAACTCCGCGTGGCAAAAAACGTAGCGCCCGGCCGGAGTCGGGGCATTTCTTCCGAGGGCATGTCGTAATTGCGTGTGGCTTCCATGGCGTTCGCATAACCATGTTCACGGTTGGTGAGAAATTCAATTCACCCCGGGTGAGGTACGTGGGTGAACCCATGGCAGGGCGAGCAGCAGGAGCGCCATGAGTGTAAAGGCAATCCATCGAACAATTGAGCGGGAAGAGAGCAGAGGTAAAGTCATTATGGAAAAGAACGAGCTTGTTTCTTGCTTTTTTAGAGACATTTGCGCAGACGGCTGGAAAGCCGTCTGCGCAAATGGGGATGTTCATTGTGTCTGCGTAAAGCGGAGGTACTGTCCCTCCTGCCAGATGCGGAACTTTCGAAGCTCGCTATCAGGTGGCGTCGGATTATCGTTCTCGTCTACACCTTGGATTTTATCCGCATACACCATATTGAGACCATAAGGCGTGTCCGTAGTGCATTGGCGGATGTCTCCCCGCCGGTGGAACACCACCGTAGCCATGTCCCTGTTCAGGATAATGATGGTGATCCATGGGACGTCTGTGTTGTAGCACCAGCCCAGCAGGACCAGCGCTGTAACATGCACGTCCAGATGCTTCACCGTGAAGTATCCAGCGGCCACACCGTCGCTGAGCGGATAATCACAAGCCCACGCTTCTTGGCTGTTCAAATTCAGGATAGTTTTACCAGCACACTTAATCTCCATGGCCTCAAAGAGCTTCATCCCCTCAGCCTCGGCCTGCTTGTGCAGCCGGATGTCGTAACGATATGTTTTGTCGGATGAGTAGACAGTCTGCGTAGCCTCATCAACCCATGTCGTTGGCCAAGTGACAGGCTCGATGGGGTCAATGAACTTAGCATTGGGCACGACATCTCCTGTTGAGCTATTATAAGTAAATAATTTCGTCTGGGCGCGAACTGTGAATGTTACGAGTAACATCATTGAAATGAGCAATACTTTTTTCATTTTTTATGGATTTATTGTTTATAATAGAAAAACACAACATCGGCAATTTTATCCGACCCGAAACTATAATTTAAGCCATATTTAGGTTCGCGGATTCCCCTATCCATTTCGAGCACAAAAGGAATTTTCCCTCCCCACTTTGCACTGACAATACCTTTTCCGGGAACGGCAACGACGACATGCCCATGTTCCATTGGATTAGGATTTATCCAGCCTCCTACTACAAAATATCCTTTATTAGCGTAATCTTGGGTGTCATGAACGCTTATAGGAATCCAATGGTCAGGTGTTTTTTTCCAGTATGTAACCATTTCGTTTGCTACTATATTCATTCCCTTTGGTACAGTTTTGTATATCCGCTTAAACATTTCAATGACACCTTTGTTACAAATCGATAGTCCTTTATATTTTCCTATGTTTTTGAAGTGAAGTACTACATTTTCGGCAGTAGACGTCAAGACAGAAGGAGCGACTATGTAACTGGGTGAATTGCTTCCGCCGCCGGTCTGTTCGCCACCCGACGGTTTCCCTCCGTCGCCGCGCCCGCCGGCGGGGCCGCCATCACCTGTCTGGCCGCCGGTTCCGCCATTGGGATTGTAGTCAGGGTCGGTCGTGGGGTCGTAGCCCGGGTCGGTCGGACATTCACACGGATAGCGCTTGCACTCCGAGCATATCTCGCAATAGTCGCGCCATGGGTGTGCTTTTCCGCAACGCTCGCAGCGCTCGGCCTCGACGATGACCGTCTTCCCGCATGGGCACATTGTTCCATACACCGGAAGGCCGCAAAAGATGCACATGGAATTCGGCGTCTCGCCCACATTGCGGCTCAAGCCCGTGCGCGTCATCTTGCCGCCCACGAACATGGACATTGAGAAAGGAGCGGCCGCATAGTCGGCTGCCGCCGTGTCGAGGCGCAGGTAGTTGTCCACATTGACGAAGGCCTGTGCCTCGCCGTCCTTGTAGAGGGTGCCGTGGAGCATTCGGCCGTCTAGACGCGAGACGAAGTAGAAACCGCTGTAACCCGTGCCCCCGAACGTGACGCCCATCGAATCGACGCCTTCTGGATGACGGCGGCTGTATGCGGGCGAGGGGAGGTAGCTCACCACGAAGCCAGCCAACTCGCCGCCCGCGCAGCGCTTGACGAGGAACTTGCTCCGCAGCGGGGCGGCCACCTTGCGGGGGCGGCCTTCGTCGAAGTATTCCACCATGGCGGTGGCCGCTCCGTGCTTCAAGGGAAAGGGATGAGTGTTTCCCCGTTTTTCTCGATTAGCTGGAAGGTTTCCCAGTCCATTTCCGCCCCCTACGGGGACGTTCACAGACTGTCTGGTGCGTTTCTTCCCGCTTTCTGTGTTTTTCACGGTTTTAGCCCCATGAAGAGGGGCCACTTTTCCGCCTCGCTCGCTGAGGTAGAGCTTGGCCATGTCCACCATCGGGGGCGGCGGGCCGCTGTCTTCATGCAACGGGTCGGTTTCGTCGAACGCCATGCACGAGGTCAAAAGGGTGGGTAACAAGGCGAGGGCGCACAGGCACCGCCAAACGCTTATTTTTCATAGGCACACGATTTTGGTTAAGCATCGTGGGCAAATTTAAGCCATTGTTTGAAAGCTCCAAAGCTTTTTCAGCGAAAATAGCATATACATTGGACGGGAATAGTATATTCATTTCACGAACGGAAGCCCTGACAGAAAATCCTAAGTCCTTGACAGAAATTCCTGAGTGGCTAATAGGATTTCCTGAGAGGCTGACCGTTTCTCCGTCTCCAAACAAAAGAAAGGCCGCCTGTGGCCGTGTGAGCCATCTGGGCGACCTTGTGGAGACCTTTGCGCGAAAAGGATGGGCAGCGCCTTGCCCGCGCTCCCGTGACGGGGCGATGTGTCAGCTTTTCTCCTTGATGAAACCGCGGCGGTAGGCGAGGAGCAGGTTGTTCAGGTCGGCAATTTGCACGCGCAGTTCGGCACCGATGTCGGTGTCGTTGACCATGGCGCGCTGACCGGTCATCTCGACGATTTGCGTGGTACTCTTGATATCCGTCCCGTTGCGGATGGCTTCTTCCGTGGAGGTGAAGGGCTCATGCTGCACCAGTTGGAATCCGCGGCTGTGGTAGACGAGGGTGTAGCCGGCGATGCCAGTCGTGTTGTGGTATGCTTTGGCGAAACCGCCGTCGATGACCATCAGCCGCCCGTCGGCCTTGATGGGGTTTTCGCCCTTGCCCACGCGCACGGGCACGTGGCCGTTGATGATGTGGCGGTGTTGGCCTTGCACGCCGAACTCGTCGAGGATGCGGTCGCACACGGCGGCGTTGTCCCGCAGTTTGTAGTACCACCCTTTCTCTTCGGCATGCGTTTCCCGTTCGGCTATGAAGTATCGTTCGAACGTGGCCATCTTCGATTTGTCGAAAAGTGGAGAGTCAGGGCCGCACCAAAGATACCAGAAAAAGTCGAGTGCTTCTTCTTTGTCTGTCGTTTCTGCGCTGTGATCGAATGCTGTGCGGATCATTTCCTCAACTTTTTTGAGAAGTTCCTTGCCTTTTACTCGTTCTTGTCCGACGCAGACTTCGCGAAGGCTGCCATCCTCGTTCAGGGGGATGGATGCGTGGAAGAGCAAGTTTGAGTTATAGACTCCGAACATAGCCCCGTGTGTCAGCAGGCAGGCCATGTGGCGTTGTAGCCGGTCGCATATACGGAAAGAATGAACTAGTTTCTTCATCAGTTCTCTCTCTTCCGCCGTGAGCGCAAACGGGTCTTCGGGATCGATGGTTGGGAAAGAGTGGTCGAGCAGGGGGTAGGCTTTTCCGTCTATCGTAATAGTGTGGTTGTCGTAGTCGATGGCACGGAGTAGTGCGCGGTCTTTCATTCCCCATTCCGGGTGTCGCTCGTAAAGTTGACCTTCGAGCTTGAATTGGATGATGGCGATAGCCTTATGCATCTCGGTGATGAGACGCAGGGTTTTGTCGCTCAGGTCCTGTCCTTCATCCGTTTTGGGCAGGAAAGGCCGGCATTCGTCGCCTGCATACGTCTCCATGGCAAAGGTGGCGAGGGGCACCATGTTGATGCCATAGCCTTCTTCGAGCGTCTGCGTGTTGGCGTATCGCAGCGAAAGGCGCAACAATCCTGCCACACAGACAGGACTTCCTGCTGCTGCGCCCATCCACAGCACGTCGTGGTTGCCCCATTCGATATCCAGGTTGTGGTAGTGGCTGAGCGTGTCCATGATGAGGTGGGCACCGGGTCCCCGGTCGTATATGTCGCCGAGTATGTGGAGTTGGTCGATGGCCAGACGTTGGATCAGGTAACACAGGGCGACGATGAAGTCGTCTGCACGGCCAGTCGAGATGATTGTGTGGATGATGACGTTGAAATAGGCCTGCTTGTTGTGGTCCTCAATGGATTCGTGGAGCAATTCCTCGATTATATATGAGAACTCTTCCGGCAGGCTTTTGCGAACCTTGGAGCGCGTGTATTTTGACGAGACGTTGCGGCAGACTGTCACGAGCTGGTTCAGCGTAGTCTGGTAATAGTCGTCAAGATGGTCGTCGCTGGCCTTCACAAGCTCGAGCTTCTGTTCGGGGTAGTAGATGAGCGTGCAGAGGTCTTTTTTTTCCTGCTCGCGCAGCGTGTTGCCGAAGAGTTCGTTCACCTTACGTTTGATGTTTCCCGAAGCATTGCGCAGAATGTGCTGGAATGCCTCGTTCTCGCCGTGCAGGTCAGCCATGAAGTGTTCCGTGGCTTTGGGCAGGTGAAGAATGGCTTCGAGATTGATGATTTCCGTAGTGACGCTTGAAATTGTCGGGAAGTCACGGGCCAGCAGGCGCAGGTAGCGCAGGTCCTTGATGACATTGTCTGTTTGTTGGTTACTAATGGAGGGCATATGCCAAGGGAATTCGGTTTGACAGGTGCAAATTTAGTTTTTTGTGACAAGGTTGCGAAATTTTTATTTGTCGATAAAGTTTTTTGTCTGCATTATTTGCTACTTTTGCTGTCGATACGTGTGTATGCCGGAGGGCATACCCGTAAGTATGGCAGATATTGCTGAATTCAACTTGCAAATGCAACAGAAT
>HF989165.1 GCA_000431275.1 Prevotella sp. CAG:755
ATGCAGAGGGGCGAACCATCATCTTCGTTACGCACAATCCTGAAATTTCCCAATACAGCAGCCGTAACATCGTTTTGCGTGACGGACAGATTAAATCGGACACCCTCAACGCAGACATCAAGTCAGCCGCCGAGGCCTTGTCCGCTTTGCCCCTGCCAACCGAAGAAGATTAAACCAAAAAGAAGAATATGAGTCTAACTAACCTGTTCAAGATAGCTCTTCGTGCCATTGCCGCCAACAAGCTCCGTTCACTGCTGACCATGCTGGGCATCATCATCGGCGTGGCTTCGGTCATCACGATGCTGGCCATCGGTCAAGGCTCCAAGCGAAGCATACAAGCACAGATAGCCGAAATGGGCTCGAACATGATTATGATACGGCCCGGCCAAGACCGCGGGCCCGGAGGTGCCCGGCAAGACGCCGACGAGATGCAGACCCTCAAACTCAAAGACTACGACAAACTGAAAACCGAAGCCAAATACATTGCTGCCATAAGTCCTAGTGTAAACGCTTCCGGCCAGTTCATTAACGGAAATAACAACACGCCGTCGACCCTCTATGGCATTAGTCCCGAATACATGGACATCCGGCGGTTGCGTATTGCCGACGGCGAGATGTTCACCGACGAAGACGTCAAATCCGGCGCAAAGGTCTGCCTCATCGGTAAGACTGTGGCAGACGCTCTTTTCACAGGCGGCGAAGACCCTGTCGGGCGCGTCATCCGTTTCGGCACCATCCCCCTTCGCATAACCGGTGTGCTTGAAGCCAAGGGTTATAACTCGGCAGGCATGGACCAGGACGACCTCGTGCTGGCACCCTATACTACGGTGATGAAGCGAGTCCTGGCTGTTGACTACCTGCAAGGCATCAACTGCTCTGCCATCACCGAAGACATGACCGACCTTGCCATTGAAGACATCTCAGCCCTGCTTCGCAACAGCCATAAGCTCCGCGAAACTGATGAGGACGACTTCACCATCCGCAGCCAGCAAGAGATGGCCGAAATGATGAATACAACCAGCGACCTCATGTCCACACTCCTACTCTGCGTGGCTTGTATCTCACTCGTTGTCGGCGGCATCGGCATCATGAACATCATGTACGTCAGCGTCACCGAGCGCACCCGTGAGATCGGCCTCCGTATGTCGGTCGGTGCGCGGGGGATCGACATCCTGAGCCAGTTCCTCATCGAAGCCGTCTTGCTCAGTTTCGCAGGTGGGCTCATCGGTATCCTCGTTGGCATCGGGGCCACAGTGGCGATCAAGCAACTAGCTCACTGGCCCGTCTATATACAGCCGTGGAGTGTTGTCCTGAGTTTTGCCGTCTGCACGGCTACGGGAGTATTCTTCGGCTGGTATCCCGCAAAGAAAGCCGCCCAGCTTGACCCTATCGAAGCCATACGTTACGAATGACCTCCACCATGCACACCCACAGTCCCGGTCCCTCGCGTTATCTTGCCGAAGCCATCCATATTGTGGCTTGGCTTTACATCTTTGTCTCGCCCCTTTTTCATATGAGCTATCGCGAGGCCATCCATTGGGACCGTTACGCTGCTGGCTGTATATTGCCTGCTATGTTGTGCGTTCTCTTCTACGCCAACTATTTCTGGCTTGTACCACACTATTATTGCCGGGGGCAAAGAGGACGTTTTGCCCTCATGAACGTTCTGCTCATCGCGCTGTTGCTTGGACTTCACAGCCTGACGTTCAACCAACTTCTACCCCCGCCGCCTCCACGCCGTCACGCCGGGCCACCCCATTGGTGGTTCCATGTCAATGGCGCGTTAATGTCGGCTTTCACCGCAGGCGTTGCGCTGGCCCTGCGACTGAGCCGTGAGTGGGCTGCCAGCGAAGCCGCACGTCGCGAGGCGGAATTGGGACGCACCGCCGCCGAACTCGAAAACCTGCGCGGCCAAATCAGCCCGCATTTTTTGCTGAATACCCTGAACAATATCTACGCTCTTACCGCCTTTGACGCTGCCAAGGCCCAGCATGCCATCGAAGAGCTAAGTCGCATGCTGCGTTACCTGCTTTATGAGAACCGGGACGAAACCGTCAGCCTCGAACGCGAGATGAGTTTCCTGCGCAGCTACGTCGAACTGATGAGACTGCGCTTGCCGGCTCGCGTCGAGGTAAAAGCCGACTTCCGCGCACCTGGTTCAGATTGTATCAGCCGTGTAGTCCCCCTGCTCTTCATTCCGCTGGTCGAAAACGCATTCAAGCACGGAGTCCACCCCACAGAACCCAGTTTCATCCACATCTCGCTGCACAGCGACAGCGAGGCCGTCTATTTCAGTTGTTGCAACTCCAACTACCCCGCACCGCCCCGGGAGGATGGAGGCGGCGTAGGGATCGAACTTGTTAAGCGCCGCTTGGCTTTGGCCTATCCGGAACGCCACGACTGGCACTATGGTCCTGACGCTTCGGGACGCATCTATTCTTGTACACTCACCATCCGACCATAAAAAGAAAACAATGAAAACAACTCCCGCCCAAGCCTCTTTCTCTGAGGAAATCCAACCTCTCAGTTGCGTCGTCGTCGACGATGAACCATTGGCCCTCAGTCTGCTCACCAGTTACGTCGAGCGGACCCCTTTCCTCACGCTCAGTGGCGCCTATTCCAGTGGGGTCGAGGCTTTGCCCGCCTTGTGTGGCGAGCCTGTTGACGTGCTCTTCCTCGACATACAAATGCCTCAACTCACAGGCGTGGAGCTCTCACGCATGCTGCCAGCTACCACGCGCGTAGTATTCACTACCGCCTACGATCACTATGCCGTTGAAGGTTTCCGCGCCGGCGCTATCGACTATCTGCTCAAACCCATCAGTTACACGGACTTTCTTGAAGCAGCCGGACGTGCGCTCGAATGGTTTAGGCGCACCCGTCCGAGCGCAGCCAATCTCATCACATCGCAAAGCGACAGTCTTTTTGTACGCAGCGAGCACAAGCTGGTGCGCGTAGGGTTCAACGATATCCTTATTGTAGAAGGACTGAAAGATTATGTCAAACTTATCTTGCGTTCGCGTCCTCGCCCGCTGTTGACGCTTATGTCGATGAAGTCACTTGCCAGTTGGCTGCCCGCCTCACGTTTCATGCGCGTGCACCGTTCTTATATTGTGAACCTTGACGCCGTCGAAGCGGCAGAGCGTGGGGGCGTTGTCGTGGCGGGGCGCACCGTACCCGTCTCCGATGCCTTTCGCCCCGCAGTGACCGCCTACATTGCCGCACACTCCCCACGAACAGAGGGAGCGACGGAACAGTGAACGGGCAGGATGCAGGGCAAAGGGTATCCTTTTGCGAGGAAACAGATTCTGCCAATCCGAGTCGGCGAGGTCTTTTTTCTAATTGCCGACTTGTAAATCCTAACCGGCGACTAAATTTTTCTTGTACTTTGGGCGAATTCAATGGACGGGAACCACGCTTTCCTCGATTTCCCGGTCGTCTATGCTGCCCGTTTCCTCCTATTTTTGAGAATACGAGGCTGTCTTCTATGTGAGCATCCCGCGAAAATACTCCACCCTTTTCGCCCACCGTTCCGGCGGTTTGCATTATCTTTGCACCCTGAAAGGAACGTTTTATACAAAAAATACTTCATCACCGTGTCTGAAACGAAATACATCTTTGTGACGGGCGGCGTGGCCTCGTCCTTGGGAAAGGGCATCATCGCCTCGTCTGTGGGCAAGCTCCTACAAGCCCGTGGCTACGACATCACCATCCAAAAGTTCGACCCTTACATCAACATCGACCCCGGCACGCTCAACCCTTATGAGCACGGAGAATGTTACGTGACCGAAGACGGGCAGGAGACCGACCTCGACTTAGGCCACTACGAGCGGTTTACCGGCATCCGCACCACACGAAACAACAACGTCACAACGGGGCGCATCTACCAAAGCGTCATTGAGAAAGAACGCCGCGGGGACTACCTCGGAAAGACCATACAGGTCATCCCTCACATCACCGATGAGATCAAGCGCGACATGCTCCTGCTTGGAAAGAAATACCACCACGACTTCGTTATCACCGAGATCGGGGGTACCGTTGGCGACATCGAGAGCCTTCCCTTCCTCGAAGCCATGCGCCAGCTCAAATGGGAACTCGGGCGAGATGCCATCTGCATTCACCTGACCTACGTTCCCTTCCTGGCAGCTGCCAAGGAACTTAAAACCAAACCCACACAGCATTCTGTGAAGGAACTGCAAAGTCTTGGCATTCAGCCCGACATCCTCGTACTTCGCACGGAGCACGACCTATCGGCCGGGCTGAAAAAGAAGGTGGCCAACTTCTGCAACGTCGACCCCGAAGCTGTCGTTCAGAGCATCGACCAGCCCACGATCTACGAGGTGCCCCTGCGCATGCAGGAGCAAGGGCTCGACGCGACCATCCTGCGTAAACTGGGCATGCCCGTCGGCGAAACGCCGGGCCTCGGCCCATGGCGCTCGTTCCTCGACCGCAGGCATAAGGCCACCGAGGTGGTTGACATAGCCCTTGTGGGCAAGTATGATTTGCAGGACGCTTATAAGAGTATCCTCGAATCGCTCTCGCAGGCAGGTACCTATAATGATTTCAAGGTGAAGACGCACTTCGTCAACAGTGAGAAACTCACCCCCGAGAATGTAGCTGAGCGCTTGGCTCCGATGGACGCTGTGGTGATCTGCCCGGGCTTCGGACAACGCGGCATCGAGGGTAAGATCACGGCTGCGCGCTACTGCCGTGAGCACGATGTGCCGACGCTGGGCATCTGTTTGGGCATGCAGATGATGGTCATCGAATTCGCCCGCGACGTGCTTGGGTTCGAAGACGCCAATAGTGTCGAGATGGACAACTCGACGACGCACAATGTCATCGACATCATGGAGGAACAGAAAAACATCACCAACATGGGTGGTACCATGCGTCTGGGAGCCTATGACTGCGTCCTGAAACCAGGCAGCCGCGTCCACGACATCTATGGCACCGATACCATCCGCGAACGCCACCGTCACCGTTATGAGTTCAACAACGACTTCAAGGATGCCTTTGAGCGCGCCGGCATGATGGCTGTCGGAACCAATCCTGAGTGTGACCTTGTCGAGATCGTCGAGGTACCGGCACTGTCATGGTATATCGGCACACAGTTCCACCCCGAATACAGCAGCACCGTACTCAAACCTCACCCCCTCTTCCTTAGTTTCGTGAAAGCCGCCATCACCCGGAAGCAACAGACCCCAAAAACCGCACAGCATGGATAAGAATACCGTCACAGGCATCATCCTTATTGCCGCCGTGCTGATCGGCTTCTCGTTCTTCAACAGCCGTCAGAGCGAGCAGGCCATGCAGGAAATGGCTCAGACCGTCCCGGCTGCTGACCAGCCGGTTGATACCCTCCGAATGGAACAGACGCCGTCCGCAGCGGCCGATACAACAGCGCTTTTCTACGCAGCCAAAAGCGGCACGCCGCAACAGGTCGTACTGGAAAACAGCAAAGTGAAAGTGACGCTCAGCACACGTGGAGGCCGCATTACGGAAGTGATGCTCAAAGACTATCTTGACCAGCAGGAAAAGCCAGTCCGCCTCTTCACGGAGACCGACGCAAACATGGCATTCTACCTCTCGCTGAAACAGGAGAACATCAACACGAACGATTACGTCTTCACGCCAACACACGTCAGCGATTCCACCGTCACCATGCAGCTGACCAACGACAAGGGACAACGCCTGACTTTCCAATATAAGCTGCTTGCTGACAACTACATGGTCGACTTCAACATCTCTGCCAGCGGGCTGCAAAACTACTTCCCCGCAAACAGCGAGAAAATTGACATCGTATGGAGCGACCGCATCCGTCAGCAGGAGAAGGGATTCGACTTCGAAAACCAGTACTCCACCCTAACCTATAAGATAACGGGCGAGGGAACCGAAAAACTCAGCGAGTACGAAACGGAGGAGGAAGCTCCCGCACACAATGTGGATTGGGTTGCTTTCAAGAACCAGTATTTCAGCAGCATCCTTATCGGCTATCAAACGCTCGAGCCGAACCAACTGAAAAGTGTGCAGGAAGAGAAAGGCAGTGGCTACCTCAAACACTACACAGCCTCCATGTCGACGTTCTTCGACCCATCAGGCAAAAAACCGACGAACTTCCAGTTCTACTTCGGGCCGAACCAATACCGCCTGCTGCAAAGCATGGACAAATACAGTCTGAACCACAGCGACTTGGAACTGGAAGAGCTTGTCTACCTCGGCTGGCCGATCTTCAAATGGATCAACCGCTACTTTACGATCTACGTCTTCGATTTCCTCACCCAACTGGGCCTGCCAATGGGTGTTGTGCTGCTGCTGATCACCATTCTGCTCCATGCTATCGTCTACGTGCCACGCCGCAAGAGTTTCATGAGCAGTGCCAAGATGCGTGTGCTCCGGCCGAAGATCGAGGAAATCAACCGGAAGTATCCCAAGCAGGAAGACGCCATGAAGAAGCAGCAAGAAATGATGACGATGTACAGTCAGTATGGCGTCAACCCGATGGGCGGTTGCCTGCCTATGCTCATTCAGATGCCCGTTTGGGTGGCAATGTTTAACTTTGTGCCCAACGCCATCGAGCTGCGCCAGCAAAGTTTCCTCTGGGCCGACGACCTCTCGACCTATGACGACTTGATCCACTGGTCCACCGAACTGCCGCTCATCGGCAACCATATCAGCCTCTTCTGCCTCCTATTCTGCGTGACGAACCTGTTATACAGTTATATTACGATGCGCCAGCAGAAAGACATGCTTGTCGGGCAGCAGGCCGAACAGATGAAGATCATGCAGTGGATGATGTATCTCATGCCAGTGTTCTTCTTCTTTATGTTCAACAAGTACTCGTCCGGTTTGAACTACTACTACTTCATCTCGTTGCTGCTCGGTGCCCTGACCATGTGGGTCATGCGCAAGACCACCGACGACAAGAAGCTCTTGGCCCGTCTTGAAGCTAACTTTGAAGCCAACAAGAACAATCCCAACAAGAAGCCAAGCGGGCTGGCTGCCCGTCTCGAAGCCTTGCAGAAACAGCAAGAGGCTCTCATGGAGGAGCAGAAGAACAGGAAGCGAAAATGACGGGATAATCCCATACACCCACCGAAAGCCCAAGGGGCGCGGCCTGCTGCGAACACCGCCGGCCGCACCGCCTTGGTTTTTTTTATGAATGAATAATCAACCTCTCTAATTATTATGTATATAGCATTTATGCTCTCAGCCCTGATGGCGGCCTCACAGCCTGTCGGGAACACAGCCGACACCGAGACAACGACGCGCACAACCAGCCCGAAGGAGGTCAGCCTCACTTCGGACCGCCTCACCCCCGAGCTCCTTTGGGAGATGGGCCGCGTGGGCGACTTCGTCACCTCGCCCGACGGCCGCCACGCCGTCTACTCCGTTTCATATTACAGTGTCAAGGAGAACAAAGGCCACCACGTGCTCTACCTCATGGATTTGCGCGACAAGTCGACGACCCTCCTGACCACGACGGCCGAGAACGAAACGAGCGCCACCTTCATTAAGGGCGGTACGAAAATAGCCTTTCTCAGTGCACGCAGCGGGTCAAACCAGATTTGGGAGATGAACCTCGACGGCACAGAGCGTCGCCAGCTTTCACACGAAGAGGGCGACATTGCCGGCTACCGCTTCTCGCCCGACGGCCGTCGCGTCATTCTCATCAAGGACGTTCCTTTCGACGGCATTATCCAACAGAACGATGCTGACCTGCCACAAGCCACCGGCATGGTCATCAACGACTTGATGTACAAACACTGGGACCATTACGTCACTTCCGTCCCACATCCCTTTGTGGCCATCGCCACCGACGATGCCATCACCGACGCCTTTGACCTGCTTGCCGGCGAACCCTTCGAAAGCCCCATGCTGCCCTTTGGAGGCATCGAACAGCTGGCGTGGAGCCCCGACTCGCGTACAGTAGCCTACACCTGTCGCAAGAAGACCGGTCGTGACTACGCTATCAGCACGGACAGCGACATCTTCCTCTTCGACCTCGACAGCCGGAGCACACGCAACCTCTGCAAGCCCGAGGGGTACAAGGCGCCCGAGCTCGACCCGACCCGGTCGCTGGCCAGCCAGCAGCCCCGTCAGGGCGAAGCCGACCTCAATCTGGGCTATGACCAGAACCCAAGTTTCTCGCCAGACGGGAAGTACATCGCATGGTCCAGCATGGAGCGCGACGGATACGAGAGCGACCGCACCCGTCTCTGCGTCATGGAACTCGCCACCGGCCAGAAGCGCTACGTGACCGAGACGTTCGAGAGCGGCGTCAACCAGTTCCTGTGGGCCGAAAACAGCAAGCGCCTTTACTTTACCGGTGTTTGGCACGGCAAGACGAACATCTACCAGACAGACCTTGAAGGGCGGGTCAAAGCCCTCACCGACGACGTGGCCGACTACACCCTCGCAGGGCTTACCGCCGACGGCCGCTCCCTCATTGCTACACGTCAAAGCATGAGCCGCCCTGCCGAAGTGTTCCGCCTCGATATCGGCCGAAACGGCCTTACCGCCGAACAGCTCACATTTGAGAACAAGGCCATCTTCGACAAGCTCACCACAGGCGAAGTCAGGGAGCGCTGGGTCAAGACTTCCGATGGCAAGCAGGAGCAGTGCTGGGTGATCTATCCCCCGCACTTCGACCCCGCCAAGAAATACCCCACACTCCTCTACTGCGAAGGCGGCCCGCAGTCGCCTGTCAGCCAGTTCTGGAGCGTGCGCTGGAACTTCCAGGTCATGGCCGCCCACGACTACATCATTATCGCCCCAAACCGCCGCGGCCTGCCGGGCTACGGCATGGAATGGCTCGAACAGATCAGCGGCGACTACTCCGGCCAATGTATGAAAGACTACCTTGCCGCCATCGACGACATCTGTCGCGAGCCATATGTCGACAAGGAACGCCTCGGATGTGTCGGCGCCAGCTTCGGCGGTTACAGCGTATACTGGCTGGCCGGCAACCATGAGGGCCGTTTCAAGTGCTTCATCGCCCACGACGGCATATACAACACGCAGCAGCAGTACGTCGAGACCGAAGAACTGTGGTTCCCGAACTGGGACATGGGCCGTGCACCATGGATAAAAGACGAAAAGGGCAAGATGGCCAAAGTGTACGAGACCTCGCCCCACCTCTATGTCGACAAATGGGACGCCCCAATTCTTTGTATACACGGACAGAAAGACTTCCGCATCGAATACACGCAGGCCGAGTCAGCCTTCACCGCAGCCCGCCTGCGCGGCATCGAGGCACAAATGCTCCTGCTGCCCGACGAGAACCACTGGGTGCTCAAACCCCAGAACGGCATCCTCTGGCAGCGCACCTTCTTCCGCTGGCTCGACCGCTGGCTGAAACAGTAACGCAAACATCTATCCCGTCATGACTCAAAATACAAGGCAAAAACTCAACGACAAGGCATGGGCCCGCTGGTCGGCCCTCTTCATAGTAGCCTTCACAATGATGGCGGCCTACTATGTGAACGACATCATGGCCCCCCTCAAAAGCATGCTCGAAAGTGAGCTCCACTGGACCAGCGGAGAGTTCGGCTTCTTCACCGGGGCATACAGTTTTCTGAACGTGTTCCTCCTCATGCTTATCTGGGGCGGACTGATTTTGGACAAATTCGGCATCCGGTTCACCTGCATGCTCTCCGCCGTACTGATGGTGGGAGGCACGTTCTGCGAATACCTGGCCATCACGCGGTTCGGTGGCAGCGGAGAGCTGGTCTTCGGCTACAAGCTCGACGTGTTCATGGCCTCCGCCGGCTATTCCGTGTTCGGCGTGGGAGCCGAAGTGGCGGGCATCACCGTGACGAAAATCATCGCCAAGTGGTTCCACGGCAAGGAGATGGCCTTGGCCATGGGGGTGCAGGTGGCTTTGGCACGCATCGGCTCCCAGGCTGCCTACGCAGTGGCCATCCCTGTGGCCAAGAGCTACGCCCTGGACACGCCCCTGCTCATCGGCGCCGTCCTGCTGCTGGGCGGCGGGTTGGCCTTCCTCGGCTTCACGTTCATGGATCGCAAACTCGACCGTCAGGTCACAATCGACACCTCGGCAGACGACGAGCGGTTCTCATTCCGGGACGTGGTCGCCGTGGTCAGCAATCCGGGCTTTTGGCTCATCGCCCTTCTGTGCGTGCTCTTCTATTCCTGCGTATTCCCGTTCCAGAAGTTCGCCACCGAACTGATGGTCACCAAATACGGCGTCATGGAAGACCTGGCCGGCACCTTCGCCGGGCTGCCCGCCTTGGGTGCCCTATTCCTCACCCCCGTGTTCGGCGGCATGATCGACCGCCGCGGGAAAGCCGCCTCCATCATGATGCTGGGCTCGGCCATGCTCATTTTTGTGCACTGCGTCTATGCCCTGCCTTCGGTGCATGCCCCATGGGTGGCCATCATCCTGATGATCATCCTCGGCGTCGCCTTCTCGCTCGTGCCTTCGGCCATGTGGCCGTCGGTGGCCAAGATCTTCCCCGTCAAGCAGCTGGGCACGGCCTACGCCTTGATCTTCTTCATCCAGAACATCGGCCTGTGGGGCATACCCGCCCTCATCGGCAGCGTTTTGGAGCGCTATTGCGTGGTGGGGCATGAGGTGGTGGACGGCAACACCGTCAACCTCTACGACTACACCCTGCCCATGTGCATTTTCGCCGGCATAGCGGTCTGCTCCATGCTGGTGGCTTTCCTGCTGAAAGCCGCCGACAGGAAATACGGCTATGGGCTCGAAAAGCCCAATTTGAAGTAAAAGCCGCCCTCTTAGGTTCAGGCTCCCTCTCCTGCGCCGCCTTTCAGCCGTCGTATGCCGCCGGCCGAAAGGCGGCGCTCCGTTTCCGCACAGGGGAGATCCAGCCGCAGGCCGGGCCTGCTGCGCATACACCACGACTGCCCCTCATGCTTCTTGCCTCCCCCCCGTATGGGAGGGGAGGCAGTGCAGCCGCCAGCGAAGGGGCATTCCTGCATCATGTGGCCAGCCGTTTTGCGGGAGGCGAATTGTGGTTTGACGTGTGCGGCACAATGATGAGCCGGCATGGCGTGAAGCCCGATTCGCTCCGCAAACATGAGGCACAAATCCGCCACGGCATAACGGACGGCCACGCCGTGGAACAATGGGAGCCATCTTTGAGGCTCATCGAACAGGCCAACTACATGAAGTTCTTCCGCACGCGCTGGGGCTTCTTCTTCGGGCAGATATTGGGAAGAATGACGTGGCTATGCCGCAAGTTCAGTTCAATGCTCGGATATACGATCACATCTGGCAGATAACCCGGGCAGTGGACGGAACGGATTTCGTCCGCATGGCCCGTGCGGGCCATGTATGACGCCCACACCGCCGGCCACGACAAACCGCACCGACGCCTGAACGCCCCCTCCTCCTCCCCCGGGCGGGACGACAGCACAAACGGAGCGCCTATGCCTTCAATTCATCACCCTGTACTCATTGGGCGTGCAGCCCACCGTCTTCTTGAACATCCGGCTCAGGTGATGCGGATATTGAAACCCCACTTCATAGGCTATCTCACTCACGGTCTTGCCCGTGCTGGCCAGCAAGTCCTTGACACGGTTGATGATGGCGAGGTGGATGTGCTCGATTGCCGACTTCCCGGTCTCTTTCTTGATGAGGTCGCCGAAATAGTTTGCCGAAAAGTGGAGCTGTCCGGCACACCAGCCGACGGTGGGCAGGCCGAGCTACCCCGGCTTGTCGGAGTCGAAATAGCCGGCCAGCAGCTCCTCGAAACGGGCGAGCACGTCGTGGCTGATGGCCTCGCGCGTGGCAAACTGGCGGTCGTAGAAACGGAGGCAATGGTTCAGCAGGACCTCGATGTGCGACGTGATGATGCGCCGGCTGTGCCTGTCGATGCTGTGGCGCAGCTCTTCCTGTATCTCTGCGAAGCAGGCTAAGACGGTCTGGCGTTCGCGCTCGGACATGTGCAGCGCTTCGTTCACCTCGTAGGAGAAGAAGGTGTATTCCCTCATCCTGCGGGCAAGGGCCTGGCCGCGCAGCAGGTCGGGATGGAAAAGCAGGGCATAGCCTTGGGGGCCAAGGGTCTGTCCGCCGTCGTCTATGCCGGCCACCTGCCCCGGGGCCACGAACACCAGCGTACCCTCCTGATAGTCATACCGGCTGCGCCCGTAGGCCAGGTTCCCCCCGTGTATCTTGTCTTTCAGGTAGATGCCGTAGAAGCCATAAAGCTTCTTTTTATGCCTCAGGCCCCCGGACCCGGCGGAAGTCAAAGACTGCCACCAACGGGTTGAGCGTTTCAATGCCCAGAAACTCGTTATATTCGTGGATGCTGCCTGTGTTCATGATGTCGCCCATGTGTCGCTTCCTCCGTGGTTGTTTTGTTTTATCGTTTGAGCGGACAAATTTAGTCTTTTCGCGCGCTTCACGCAGCGGCATCGCCCCCTTTGCTGTAAAATGGGTTCAAGATTCTGTGATGTGTGTTATCCTGCCGGCAGCAAGTGATCCGCATCGCCGGCGGTTCCGTTGATTTTGGTGCATCCCTCCGCAATCTGTGTATGGGCGGAATGAGTAAGCACGCCCTGCCTTTGCCACATTCAAAAAAAAAGGGACAATCAGCCCCCCGGGGGATGACGGCAGGCAAACAGTCGGAATCAGACAACGACGCGCATACGCCCCGGACCGGCCCGGAGAGGAGGGGGGAACGGTTTTGTGATTATGGAAAAGACAGACAGGGAAAAACGGCTGAAAGTGTTGCTCGTAAACGGGAGTGCGCTGCGCAGTGGGAACACGTTCACCGCACTTTCGGAAGTGATGAGGACACTGAGAGAAGAAAGTGTTGATGCCGTGATAATGCACATCGGCAACCGTCCAGTACAAGGTTGTGTCGGCTGTTATAAGTGTAAGGAAAAAGGCATTTGCGTTTTCCGCGACGAAACATACCTGACTTTGCGTGACAGTCTGGCTGAAGCGGATGGCATCATCATCGGTTCGCCTGTTTATTTTGGCGGGCCTTCCGGAAGCCTGTGCGCCCTGCTCGACCGCTTGTTCTATTCCTGCGGGCAGCTTGCACGATATAAGCCTGCGGCCTCCGTCGTGGTCTGCCGGCGTGGAGGGGCCACCGCCACGTTTGACCGGTTGAACAAATACTTCACCATTCTCAACATGCCCGTCGTTCCGTCGCAATACTGGAACAGTGTGCACGGGCGTAATCCGGGCGAGGCCTCGCAGGATGCGGAAGGGCTTCAAACCATGCGCACACTGGCTCACAACATGGCGTGGATGCTGAGAAACCTGCGCAGCAGCGAAGCCCCAGCTTCGGCGGAAGAACCGATACACACAAACTTTATCAGATAATCAGCCTATGAACATGAAACGCATCGTCCAGACACTCTGCCTGTTGTTTGTCGCCAACTGCGTGATGGCTTGCAGCAATACGGAAAATCGCACACCTCTCGGGCCGATTGGGGAAGCGCCTGCCGAGGAAGACCCGGATGCGGAGCACATCTACCTGTGGGCGGAAGGTAACATGCCGACAATAACCGACTACACCGTCAACAACGGCAATTATCAGGACGACCCCGATTTCCGCCGCAATATGATATGGTATCCCGTGCCCGATGGTACAGTGGTGAAGGGAGCCGTGATGGTATGTCCTGGTGGAGCGTTTTTGTTCCGTAGTGGCAACGAAGGCGCACCCGTCGCCGAGCGGCTGGCAGAGCTGGGCTGGCAGAGTTTCGTGGTGAACTACCGCGTGCGTCCTTACACGATGGAGGAAGGCAGCCTCGACCTGGCACGTGCCATTCGCTACGTCCGCAACCATGCGGAGCAGTATGGCATTGACTCTGCAAACATTGCATCGGTCGGCTTCTCGGCCGGAGGCATCCTCTGTGGCGATGAAGCCTTGCACTTCGATGAACAGGTGAACGGCACAGTGCTGGACAGCGGCTATGTGCCCGACTCGCTCGACCAAGTCTCAGCCAACGTATGTGCCATCGGCATGATTTACTCTTTCTACGGGCGGTTGAGCGTATCGAACAACAGCGTGGACGACCTGCGTGCAGGTGATATCCCGCCTACATTCTACACCTACGGTACGGAAGATCCTTTCTACCGTCAGTTCATCGCCAATGCCAATGCAGCCCGTCAAGCCGGAGTGCAGGTGGAAGAGCACGTGCTGGAAGGCTGGTCGCACGGATTTGGCGTGCGCGGGGAATGGACTATGTGGTTCGACAATTTTCTGACTCAGATAATATCGCAACAAATATGAACAGAGGCAATGTTAAAGACAAAAGCATTACCCGCCGTGACGCATTGAAACAGATGGGATTGTTTATAGCGGGAGCTGTCGCTTTGGGTGTCCCCGCTGTATTGACCTCATGCGAAGAGAAAAAAAGAAGGCATCATCCTTTACTTCACCGCCACGGGCAACAGCCTGTATATCGCCCGTCTGTTGGCGGATGAAAATACAGAACTGCTCAGCATCCCGCAGTTGGTGAAGCAAGAACGGCGCGACTTTGAGGCGGATGAAATAGGCATCGTTTATCCCATCTACGGACACATGCCGCCCAATATGGTGCGGGGCTTCATTAAACAGGTTAGAATCAAAGCAGACTACAAGTTTGCCGTCCTCACCTACGGGATGCTCGATTTCAATGCTGCCGAGTTGTGGGACGGAATATCGCAGAAAGCCGGTACAAAGTTCGACTACATCAATACTCTCGTGATGGTGGACAACTGGCTTCCCAATTTCGATATGAACGAACAGATAAAGATGGACAAGCATATCCCCGGACAGATAGAGAAAATAAAGGCGGACTTGCGTGAACAAAAGCGTTGGGTGAAGCCAGCTACCGATGATGACCGCCGTAATCACGATGGCTTTATGTTTTTCTCCCGTCTCGACCCTGAAGTAGGATTTCTGAAACGCAGCGAGAAGTATTTCCAGGTAACGGACGCATGTATCGGTTGTGCAGTCTGTACCGAAGTCTGTCCGAGAGGCAACTACGAACTGACATCGGCAGGAGTAAAAATCGAAGGCGACTGCGACTTCTGTTTTGCCTGCATCCAGAACTGTCCGCAAAAAGCGATACATTTCCAATCTTTGCCCAATGACCCGCTACTGGCGCGAGGCGAGGTGAACCCCGACGCCCGCTACCGTAACGAACATGTATCATTGTGGAGTATCAAGGAAAGCAACCGGCAATAAACCACTCAGACCACTGACGCATATGCACGGAGATTGAAAGAGGCTCATCTTCTCCGCCGCCTCTGGCATGCTGCTGCGTAGATATGCACCATGCATGCGCAGGAAAGAGCAGCCCCTGCTGGTGTGCCCCATGGTCGGGGTTGAAGGGTTGCGTGGAGGACAAACGAAGTGTTCGAGGGGCTAAACGTGAAAAAAGTATGTAACATGAAAAAGGAGATCATCCGTTTCTTCAAGATGTGGACACTGCCGCTCGGCATGTTTGCCGGAGTGGGCGTCTACCTGATGTTCCATTACATCCCTTTGCTAAGCCCGCTCAAAGTGCTGGCAAAGGGGGCAGAGGATTTCATCCTGCCGCTCATGGTGTTCATCCAGCTGTTCACCACCTTCTGCAAGGTCAATCCGCGGGAGATGAGGATCCGCAGGTGGCATCTCATCATGGTAGCGGTGCAATTGGGATGCTCTTTGGCGATAGCCTTGCCCGTCCACTTCCTTCCCGAATCCGGGTATAGTGTCGCCGCACAAGGAGCGCTGGTCTGCCTGATAGTCCCCACTGGCACGGCTGCTGCTGTCATTGCCGGCCGGCTTGGCGGCAACGAGACCACATTGACGACCTACACGATGATCAGCAACCTTGTGGCGGCCGTGGCGATTCCGGCCGTGTTCCCCTTGGTCGAGATGCAGTCGGCAGGCACGTTCGCCCATCAGTTCCTGCTCATCCTGCGGCGCGTGTTCCCGCTGCTCATCACACCGTTCCTGGCCGCGTGGGCGCTCTGGGAGTTCATACCGAGGGCGCACGCCGCGGTCGTGCGGCTGTGTGGGAGCCTCGCTTTCTACCTGTGGGGCGTTTCGTTGGTGATAGCCATCGGTCTCACGCTCCGTTCGGTGGTGAACAGCCATTTCGACCCGCACGTAATGTGGATGCTAGTAGCCCTTTCCGCCCTGGCGACGTACACCTGGCAGTTCGGCATCGGGAAGCTCGTCGGCAAGCACAACGGCGACTACATCAGTTGCGGGCAAGGCTTCGGACAGAAAAACACGATCCTGGCCATCTGGGTGTCCTACACCTACCTCACCCCGGTCATATCCGTAGCGCCGAGCTGCTACATCGTTTGGCAGAACATCGTGAACTCGTGGCAGCTGTGGGTGAAGGGAAAGCGCGACGCAGCACGAGAAAAACGTAATAAATAAAAACTGAAAAACAAACATTCGCATGAAATTCAAAGACTTAGGAAACGATGGACTTCGCGTATCAGCCATCGGGCTGGGCTGCATGGGCATGAGCCACGCCTACGGCGCAGCGCCGGATCGGCGGGAAATGTCCGGACTGTTGGCCGATGCGGTCGATATGGGCTACACCTTCTTCGACACAGCCGAATCATATGGCACCGCCGCCCGTCCGCACGATGGCGAGGAACTGCTGGGCGAAGCCCTCCGACCCTTCCGCGACAAGGTTGTCCTTGCCACCAAATTCGGCATTTCGTTCGAGCATCCCGAAGCCCCCGGCACGCACGCCGTCATTACGGACTCGCGTCCCGAGACGATACGCCGTTCGGTCGAAGGCTCCCTGCGCCGTTTGCAGACCGACCATATCGACCTCTACTACTAGCACCGCACAGACCCCGACGTGGAGCCGGAAACGGTGGCAACCGTGATGGCCGACCTGATAAAGGAAGGGAAGATCCTCCATTGGGGCCTTTCGGAAGCGAGCGTGGACTACTTGCGCCGAGCGCACAGCGTATGCCCTGTGACTGCCGTACAGAACCGCTATTCGATGATGGCACGGTGGAACGAGTCCCTATTCCCCGTGCTCGAAGAACTCGGCATCGGGTTTGTGGCCTTTTCCCCCCTTGCCAACGGCCTGCTCACGAAGTGCTATACGGCAAGCGACCGTTTCGACGCGGCAACCGACTACCGCTCCTCCATGCCACAGTTCCAGAAAGAAAGCTTCGAACAGAACAGGGCCCTGTTTGCCCTTCTTGACGAACTGGCCGCACAGAAGCACGCCACACCCGCGCAAATCTCCCTTGCCTGGATGATGTGCAAGAAACCGTGGATAGTCCCCATCCCCGGCACCCGCAGGTTAAGCAGACTGAAAGAAAACATCGGAGCGGAAGACATCCAGCTGACCCCCGGAGAGATAAAGCACATAGACGCCGCCCTCGACATGATGCACATGAGCGACGTGTTTAGCGGATCACCCGTAAAAAGCAGAGAAGCATGAAACAGATCAAGATCATTTTCCTCGCAGTTTTGGCAGCGTTGAGCCCCGCCTGCGGATAGTCTGCGTCCCACCATGCACAGGCTGGCGACAGCCTCCTTACCATTCGCGAACAAGGCAGCTTCCTCATTGGCGACACAGTCAAGACGCAGCCCGGCACTTACGACACCCGCCACCCCCTGAGAGCGGACGGCCAGACGCTGCATGGCGACCACGCCTACGTTTCCTACCAGATCCCCGCCGACGCCCGCAGGATCCCCCTTGTTTTCCTGCACGGAGCGGGACAATCCGCCAAGACGTGGGAGAGCACCCCCGACGGGCGGGAAGGGTTCGCCACCTTGTTCCTCCGCCGCGGTTTCAGCACATACCTGATCGACCAGCCACGCCGCGGACGCGCCGGGCGCGGCACAGCCGACGAGACCGTCAAAGCCACGCCCGACGATCAGTTCTGGTTCGAGAATTTCCGCATGGGCGTGTGGCCCCATTACTACCAAGGCAGCCAGTTCCCCCGATCGGCAGAGGCATTGGAACAGTTCTTCCGCCAAATGACGCCCAATACGGGCGCGTACGACGAAGGGCTGATAGCCACGGACGTGGCCGCGCTGATGGACAAAACGGGCGGCGGCATCCTTGTCACCCACTCCCAAGGCGGAGGGCCGGGCTGGCATGCAGCCATCAAAAGCGCTAACGTACGCGCCATAGTGTCCTACGAGCCGGGCAGCGGATTCGTATTCCCCGAAGGTGAGACACCCCAGGCGATGCAGACCATCAGCCCGTTCGGGGCGCTGACCGCCCACACCATACCGCCCGCCGATTTCGAAAAGCTGACCCGCATCCCCATCGTCATCTGCTACGGCGGCTATATCCCCGACAAGCCAAGCGACAATTGGGGGCAATGGACAGCTGGAGGGGCCGGCTCGAAATGGCGCGCCCTTTTGCCCCATGCATCGACCGCCACGGCGGCGACGCCACAGTCGTACACCTGCCCGAGCTGGGCATCAGGGGCAACTCCCACTCCCTCTTTGCAGAGAAGAACAATGTGCAGCTTGCCGACCTGCTGTCCGCATGGCTTGCCGAAAGGGGGCTTGACCGCCCCCGCTCCGCCACGCTGGCGCATTAGTGCAGGCATCTCTGAAAAATGCACCTACACCCCCCCGGGGGGCTTCTTCTGTTTTTATCCGCTGCGCAAGCCATTCGTTGATTTTGGTGCATCCTTCCGTAATCTGTGTATGGGCGGATAGGGGCGAGCGCCGTATTTTTGCAAGCAAGGAAATAACAAAAAAAGCGCACAGACTTATGAGACTGACTATCCCCTCCGCAGCCATCATGTTATCCGCCCTGTGCGCCCCCTGCGGGCCGCGCTGGCCGACACGCTGAGCCTCCGCCAGCAGCGCATCGTAGCCATCGCCGCCTCCGCCGCCACAGGCGCCCTGGAGCACCTCAGGACCGCCCTTGCCCGCGGGCTGGACGGCGGGATGACTGTGAACGAGGCCAAGGAAGTGATGGTGCACGCCTATGCCTACTGCGGCTTTCCCGCAGCTTGCGTGGTTTGCAGCCCCCCTCATGCAGGTGCTCGACGAGCGCAAAGCGCGGGGCATCGCCGACACTGTGGGGCGCGACGCGTCGCCCCGTCTGCGACAGCCGCGACAAGCACACCCGCGCGCGGAGCTGCTCGAAAAGCTGAGCGGCGCCCCCGCCGATGCGCCCAAGACGGGCTATGCCGCCTTTGCCCCCCCATCGTTGATCGGTACTTGAACGAACACCTGTTCTGCGACATCTTCGAGCGCGACCTGCTGACGTGGCAGGAGCGCGAGCTGGCCGCAGTTGCCATCCTCACCGCCCTGGGCGAAGGCGCCCCTGCCGATGCTGCGGTCGCACTCCGCCATCTGCCTGCGCCAGGGGCTCACGGAAGGCCAGCTCCGCCAGATGACGAAAATCGTAAACGGGCTGAAAAAAGACACCGCCCCCCCTTTGCACGCGGCATGCTGATGCCCGACAATCCGAACTTCACGCGGGGGGCGAGGCGTGGTTGCAAGGCTATGCCGGCGCGCAGGATGGTTTCGACTGCACGGGGTGGCAGGCGTGACTTTCGCTCCCGGGTGCCGTAACAGTTGGCACAGCCATAAGGGAGGGCAGCTCCTGCTGTGCACCTCCGGCCGGGGCTACTACCAGGAGAAAGGCAAGCCGATACGATTGTTGCTCCCGGGAGATGTGGTGAAGATTCTATAATTATGTGGCTTCCGTCCCGTTCCGGAATACCTGTACAACGCCTTGTCCTTCCTCTTTCCGAAAAGCAATGAATGAACAACATAATATCAAGGAGACAACAGATATGGACAACTTCACTTATCAATACCCCGTCCGCCCACATTTTGGCAAGGGGTGCGCCGCAGCGCGCAATCAAGGAAGAGATGGGCCGCGCGGGGCGGAACGTGCTGCTGGCCTACGGCGGCGGCTCGCTGAAACGCACCGGGCTCTACGACAGGCTGCGGGGCTGGCTGCACGAGTGCGGCAAGCACGTAGTGGACTTCGGCGGCATCCGGCCCAACCCCACCTACGCCAAGGTGCAGGAGGGGGCGCGGCTGGTGCGCGAACAGGGCATCGACTTCATCCTTGCCGTGGGCGGCGGGTCGGTCATCGACTGCTGCAAGATCGTGTCTGCGCAGGCCCGCACAGACGAAGACATCTGGGACATGATGTACGAAGCGCATCGCCTGCCCACGGGGTTCGTGCCGACGGGGGCCGTGGTCACCGCCTCGGGCACGGGCGCCGGGCAGAACAACGGGGCCGTCATCACCCACACCGCAAAGAGGCTGAAGCAGCCCCTCGTCGGCGCTTACCACAGCTTCTCCATCCTGGACAGAGACCTGACCAAGACCCTGCCCATGAAGCAAGTAGCCAGCGGAGCCTTCGACACACTGAGCCACTGCATGGAGACCTATATGGGCCGTCCGCAGGGCGACAACCTCTCCGACGAAATCAACGAGGCGGTGATGCGGAGCGTCATCAAGAACCTCCGTGCCTTGATTGCCAACCCCGACGACGACTTTACCCGCGGCGAACTGATGTGGGACTCCGCCCTCGCCGAAAACGGCCTGCCCGAGCTGGGCAAGCAGACCGACTTCCAATGCCACATGCTGGAGCACGCCGTCGGCGCTTACACCGACTGCAACCACGGGCAGGGGCTGGCCGTCATCCACCCCGCCCTCTACCGCCACTTGCTGGCCGAGGGCAAGGAGAAGCTGGCGCGCATGGCCGAACGGGTGTGGGGTGTGAAGGGCGACACCGTGGAACAGACCGCCACCCTCGGCATCAACGCCATCGAAGCCTTCATCCGAGAGATCGGCATGCCCACCCGATGGAGCGAAATGGGCATCACGGACGAGGCTGTCCTTCGTGCCGCTGCCGACACCTGCCTGCTGATGCCCGGCTGCTGCAAGCAGTTTACGAAGGACGAACTGTTCGAAGTGTTAAAAGAAAGTATGTAATAAAAAGCTAAAAGAAGATTGACAATGAACAACTTAATCAAGACGATGTTGTGCAGTGCCGCAGCTCTGGTGCTGGCCGGCACATCGGTGGCACAAACCCGGCGTGCTTTTACCGAACTGGACTTCTCCACCATCCAAAGCCCAAACTCCAATCCCTTTGGCTTGGTCTATCGGGATGCCATCACGGCGAACGAGCAGGGCAAGGTGAACATCCACCGCATCACCTACGAGCTCGACGGATTGAAGATAGCCGCTAACATCTGCACTCCCGCCGGATATGACGCATCGAAAAACTATCCGGCCCTCGTCGTGGCGCACCCCAACGGGGGATGCAAGGAGCAGGTGGCCGGACTATACAGCCAGCGTATGGCAGCACAGGGCTACATCTGCCTTGCCTTTGACGCCGCCTACCAGGGCGGAAGCGAGGGAGAGCCACGAAACGTGGACAAGCCCGCCAACCGCGTCGAGGACATCCACCGCGCCTGCGACATCCTTGCACAATATCCCGGCGTGGATGCCAGCCGCGTCGGCGTGCTCGGGATCTGTGGCGGCGGAGGCTACACTCTCAAAGCGGCCGGCAGGGCATTGCGTACGTGTGTGAAACCCATCTTGATTTGCAGCCCGTCTTTCCCCGTGATTCTGTCAGCCGGTCTGCCGTTTCCGCCAGCCGTCTCGCAAACGCAGTGAACTTTCAAGATAGAAGTGCAATTATTTC
>HF989166.1 GCA_000431275.1 Prevotella sp. CAG:755
AAGTTATATTTGTAATAGTGTTGCGGAATTAAGGCAATTATGAAAAAAAATTTCATTAGAGTTGCAGTATTCTGCGCACTGACTGCCACGGCAGCTCCCGTGTTCGTCGGCTGCTCGGACTATGATGATGACATCAATCGCCTGCAAGGCGAGATCGACCAGATCAACGGTGTCATCGGCGTGTCGGGCGAAGAGATGGCCGCAGCCATCCAGACCGCTATCGACGGACTGCGCGACGAACTGAACACCGCCATGGCAGGCAAGGCCGATGCACAGGCTGTCCAGCAGTTGCAGACCACTGTCGGACAACTTGTTGATGCCATGGAAGGCGAAGACGGCACCATTGATGTCAACCTCATCAAACAGTTGCAAAACGACATCGAGGCGTTGAAGACTGAGGTGAACAACACCAAAGGTGCTCTCGACACTCAAAAAGAAGACCTCGAAGGTAAAATCGAAGAAGTAAACGGCAAGATCGAAGATCTCCAAACACAGATCTCCCAGTCGGAAGATGCCTCCAAGATTGCCGCCCTCGAAGAGGAGGTAGGCACACTGACGCGCGAACTCGCCACGTTGAAGACCAACCTCGATACAGTGTTGGCTGCACTCGACGACAATGGACAGGTCATCACTGACCTTGCCGCCCGCCTGAAAGCGCTCGAAAACTTCAAAGAATCCGTCGAGAATGAAGAACAGCCTACTTTCGTAGACTTCGCCAGATTCAACGCGCTGACCAACACGGTCGACAGCCTCAGCAACGAGCTCAAAACGCTCAAAGAGAAGATCGACGGCGCTGCCCAGGGTAGCGAGGTCGGAGGCATCATCGAGCGCCTCGAAGCCCTCGAAACCTGGAAGAACGACGGTATCAGCGAGCTTCTCAAAGGATATGCTACGACCGAAAGCGTAACGACGCTTAGCGACGACATCAACAAGATTAAAGAAGAACTCGGCTTGATTTCTTCGGGTGACGAAGGCGACGACGTGAAGACCTCTCTCGAACTCATCGACGAGCAGATCAAGGCCCTCGAAAGCCGTGTCGACAAGCTCTTCGGCAACACGTTGCAGAGCCTCGTCTACCTGCCCAACCCCGACAACGCGATGGGCGATACGGAATTCTCGACCTTGTGGTACCGCACGACGCCGACCAATCCCAACACCGGCGTGAAACTTGCCCAGAACGCCCAGGTGAAGGTGCGCTTCCGCGTCACTCCGGCTGCCGCCGCCAAGAAGATTGTTGAAAGCGACGACTATATCCTCACCTTCGACGGCATGAAGCAGAACTACACCACCCGCGCCACGCAGGCCGGCCTGCTGAACATCGTCAGCAAGCAGCTCGGCTCGGGCGAAGGTGTTGTGGAACTGACCGTCGAGCTCAACGAGAGCGGATACAACGGCAAGACCATCGGCAATAACTCATATTGGGCACTCGCACTCAACGTGAAGGCCAAAGAGCCCGTCAAGAACGAAGAGACAGGCGAAACGCCGGCCAAGGAAGACTACACCGACATCGTGTCGAACTACTTCATCACGCACCGTGAGGACATCACGCTCTCTCGCGTACAGGTGCAGCACGCTCCCATCTCCGACGCCGATCTGACTTACAACGACGCTCAGGACAAAGTCGTTTACGGTGGAACCGGAAGCTGGCTTGCCGCATGGAAGTGGGACGAAACAGGAACAAATGAGTCGCCAATCAACTTCACCGGCAGCAACGCCGCTCCGCAAAAGGTTTACGACTTCGCCGAGAAGTTCAACTGCTTCACCACCGTCTATAAGTTCCAATCCGGCACCGACGCCAACGTCTTCCAGATTGACGGCGCCACAGGTACTGTCACGTTGAAGAATCCCGGTTCGACTGCCAACATCGGCCAACAGGCCGGCGTGATGGCCGAAACGACCATCAATGGCAGAACCGAGAAGTGGACGAGCAATTTCAGCAGGAAGGTGACCGTGGCTCGCGCGGCCCTCAACGTGACGCTCGGCGCCAACGACTTTGTTGACGCACAAGGACGAGCTGTCAACCTCGCCGCCCTGCCTTGGACGAAGAGTGCGCAGACCTTCTACCTCAGCACGAGCAAGCTCAACGAAATCATCGACATGGTCAAGTTGAACACGGGCGACTTCTTCACCCAAGTCGGCAATCAGGTATGGAACAGCACAGACAGAAAGGCCACGCTCACGAGCGACGCAACGAACAAGCGCTTCATCCTGACTATTGCAGCTGGTGCCGCCCTCGGTTCTGGTAATAACGCCACGACCATCCAGGCAACTCCGAGCGTCACATTCGCAGGTGCTACGCAAAACATGCAGATCACGCTCACCATGCCGCAAACCGCAAGCTATCCTAACGCTGTCCTGCAAAAGGCCGACGCTTATTGGAGTGGCAACGTGGCAACCTTCGTGCCGACCTACACCATCGTTGAAGTAACGAAAAACAACCGCACTTACAAACAAGTTCAGGCTGTCAACTTCACGTTCGACATGGCCAACCTCTTCCGCAACTTCACTCAGTCGGAGACGGAAATCGAGACCAACCGCGGTGGTGTACTCGACTTGGAAGCTGCATGGAAAAACACGTCGCACCCAGGAGCCGTCACGATCAACAATGGCACTCGCGAGGTTACGTTCAATAAGGGCAGCTACGAGACGAGCTATGGCAACGTAGAGATTACGGCCCAAGAAACCTACGGCGGCCACCTCTCGAACGACCTGAGCGGCGCCCTCGCTATCGCCAACATCAGCGGTACGATGACGCAGGGCAAGACAGCCATCGAAGTCAGCGACCTCCGCGAGACCTATCATGCCTTCACAGGGTGGAGCTGGGCCGACATCAACGGCCTGACCATGTGGTCCGAGGGTTCGACCAATGTAGAAAGCTACTTGGGCAACGGTCTTACCATGAACGGTTTGGCTGCTCCGACGCTGGAATTCGCTGACGCCAACGACCCGAACAACGACTACATCACCATCGATAACGCCACAGCAGGTACGTTCTCCGTCAAGAACAAAGACCTCATCTTGGTTAACGATGTTGTTGTCCGCCTGCGCGTGAAAGCCAGCAGCCGTTGGGGAGCCATCAGTGGTTACGACGCCAACAACGTCATCACCGTCACGCTGAAAGCTGGTGCATAAATCCTCAGCTGAACCTTCCGCTTTCCATCCCCGCACGTGATGGGAAGATCCCCAGAGGGGTCAGGGGGAAGCGTCCCCTACCCTCTTTTTGAGCGAGTGCGCAAAGGATCTCCGGCCTTTGCGCACTCCTTTTTTATTCATCTGCGTGCTTGCCGAACGCTGCCCGCCGCGCACCCGGCGCACACCCCAATCCGCCCATAACGTCAGCCAAGTCAGCTAATCTGCCGACTACTTCCACACGCAACACAGGAACATCACTCTTGGGACCACGAATCCGCCGACAGGAAGGCGCAAAACCAACAACAACGGACAAACATTCTTTTGCCCTTCCGAAAGCCACGGTCCTCGTAAATGAAGCATCGCCGAAATTCACTCCGGATGCAATCACGCCCTGCATCACCTATGGCAGGCGGACGGATATCCCGGCCCGACTTCCAAGCCCGCACGGAGCATCCACACACCATGCGAAAGCTCTTCTAACGCCATTTGCAACCCTTCCGGGCGGTTCTTTCAGCCTCAGGAACCCCGCTTCGTCATGGCGCAAAAAAAACGGCAAGGAGTGCGAAACTCCTTGCCGGGACAATGTTTTCAATGAAGACAGGACTTAGAGGCTCCAATCTTCTTTCGACTTGCGCACGTAGCTTGCGTAGCGGCGCTTGGCAGCCTCTTCGGTCTTGTCGAAGAGCTCCTGAGCCTCGGCCGGACGGGCTTTCTTCAACGAGAGGAAACGGACCTCACCGTTGAGGTAGTCTTGGAACTTCGACCAGTCGGGTTCCTTCGAATCGAGGGTGAAGGGGTTCTTACCCTCGGCCTCAAGCGCGGGATTGAAGCGCCAGAGCTGCCAGTAGCCGCACTCTACGGCCTTGGCTTCCTCGGCCTGACTCTTGCCCATTCCGCCCTTGGCTTTGAGGCCGTGGTTGATACAGGGGGCATAAGCAATGATGAGCGACGGTCCGGGATAGGCTTCGGCCTCGCGGATGGCTTTGAGGCACTGTGCCTGGTCGGCACCCATGGCGATCTGGGCAACGTAGATGTAGCCGTAGGTGGTCTGCATGAGGCCAAGGTCCTTCTTCGTCACGCGCTTGCCGGCAGCAGCAAATTGGGCAATGGCGCCGAGCGGCGTAGCCTTGGAGGCCTGACCGCCGGTGTTGGAGTAGACTTCGGTGTCAAGCACGAGGATGTTGACGTCCTCGCCGCTGGCCAGCACGTGGTCCAGACCGCCGTAACCGATGTCGTACGACGCACCGTCGCCACCGATAATCCACTGGCTGCGCTTCGTCAGGTAGTGCGTCAGTTCGGCGAGCTGGGCGCAGACGGGGCACTGCCCCTTGGCGGCCTCAATCATCGGCGCGAGCTTGTCGGCAGCGGCGCGGCTGGCGTCGGCATCCTCGCGGCCGGCAATCCAGGCCTGAGCGGCTTCCTTAAACTCGGCAGGTACGTGCTCGTCGGTCAGCGACTGCTCGAGCAGGCTCTGGATACGGTTACGCATCTTCTTATTCGCCAGCACCATGCCCAAGCCGAACTCGCAGAAGTCCTCGAACAGCGAGTTGGCCCAAGCAGGACCCTGGCCTTTCTCATTCTTCGTATAGGGCGTCGAGGGGATGGAACCGGAATAGATGGACGAGCAACCGGTGGCGTTGGCTATCATCTGACGGTCGCCGAAGAGTTGGGAGATAAGCTTGACATAGGGCGTCTCGCCGCAACCTGAGCAGGCGCCGGAGAACTCGAAGAGAGGCGTGGCGAACTGCGAGTTCTTGGGATTCTGCTTGATGTCCACAAGGTGCTGCTTGGTCTTGACATTCTTGACGCAATAAGCCCAATTGGCATCCTCAACCATCTGGGTTTCGAGAGGCTTCATGACAAGAGCCTTGTTGCCGCGCATACCCGGGCAGACGTCGGCACAGTTGCCGCAACCGAGGCAGTCGAGCACGTCGACCTGCTGACGGAAGTGCATGCCCTTCATGGCGGCGGGAGCCTTCATTTCAAGCGTCGTTGCGGTGAAGCCTTTCACTTCCTCTTCGTCCATCACGAACGGACGGATGGCTGCGTGCGGGCAGACATATGCACACTTGTTACACTGGATACAGTTCTCGGGAACCCACTCGGGAACGAATGCGGCGACGCCTCGCTTCTCGTAAGCGGCCGTACCCTGTTCCCACGTGCCATCGACCGACACTTTGAATGCCGAAACGGGCAGCAAGTCGCCGTCCTGGGCATTGATGGGACGTACAAGGTCGCTGATGTAGGCGGGTTCGTCGCGCTCCACCTTGGGATCGGCAGGCAGACTGGCCCATGCGGGATCAACGGCCAGCTCCTTGTATTCGCCACCACGGTCAACAGCCTGATAGTTCTTATCAACGACATCCTGGCCTTTCTTTCCGTATGACTTGACGATGAACTTCTTCATCTGCTCAACGGCGAGGTCGACAGGGATGACCTGTGTGATACGGAAGAACGCGGATTGAAGGATAGTGTTGGTGCGATTGCCCAAACCGATTTCCTGCGCGATTTTCGTGGCGTTGATGTAATAAACCGTGATGTGGTGCTCGGCGAAATAGCGCTTCACATTGTTCGGCAGGTTGGCGGCCAGTTCATCACCCTCCCAGATGGTGTTCAGCAGGAAAGTGCCGTTGTCGCGCAGACCACGGAGCACGTCATACATGTGGAGGTAAGCCTGAACGTGGCAAGCCACGAAGTTCGGCGTCTTGATCTGATAGGTCGAACGGATCGGGTGATCGCCGAAACGCAGGTGTGAACAGGTGAAGCCGCCGGACTTCTTCGAGTCGTAGGAGAAGTAGGCCTGGCAATACTTGTCGGTGTTGTCGCCGATAATTTTGATGGAGTTTTTGTTGGCTCCCACCGTGCCGTCAGCACCGAGACCGTAGAACTTCGCCTCGAAGATGCCTTCGCCGCCAAGCGCCATTTCCTTCTCGAGCGGCAGGGACGTGAACGTCACGTCGTCGACGATTCCAAGCGTGAAATGGTCTTTCGGCGTAGGCAGGGCAAGGTTGTCGTAAACGGAAATAATCATCGTCGGTGTCGTGTCGCACGAACCAAGACCATAACGGCCACCCACGATGATCGGAGCGCCCTCACGGCCATAGTAAGCGTCTTTCACGTCGAGGTAAAGCGGTTCGCCTGCTGCGCCGGGTTCCTTCGTACGGTCGAGGACAGCGATACGCTTGCAGGTGGCAGGCACAGCCGCCAACAGATGTTTCACCGAGAACGGGCGATAGAGGTGTACGCTGACCATGCCGACCTTCTCGCCTTTTTTATTGAGATAGTCGATAGCCTCACGTGCGGCTTCGGTGACCGAACCCATGCAGATGATGACGCATTCGGCGTCGTCAGCGCCATAGTAGCTGAACAACTTATAATCGCGGCCGGTAATCTTGGAGACTTCGGCCATGTATTTCTCTACAATGGCCGGAACGGCATCGTAATAAGCGTTGCAGCTTTCACGGTGGGCAAAGAAGGTTTCGGGGTTCTCGGCCATACCACGGGCTACGGGGTGCTCAGGCGAAAGCGCACGGGCACGGAACTCGCTCAGCGCTTTCTGGTCGACGAGCGGACGCAGGTCTTCCTGATCTATCTCCTCTATCTTCTGATACTCATGGGAAGTGCGGAATCCGTCGAAGAAGTTGATGAACGGCACGCGGCTTTCAATGGTCGAAAGGTGGGCAACGGCGGAAAGATCCATCACCTCTTGTACCGAACCTTCACAGAGCATGGCGAAACCTGTCTGACGGCAGGCCATCACGTCGCTGTGGTCACCAAAGATGCAGAGAGAGTGAGTGGCCAGCGTACGGGCCGACACATGAAATACGCAGGGGAGCAGCTCGCCAGCGATCTTGTACATATTCGGTATCATCAGCAGGAGGCCCTGCGACGCCGTAAAGGTGGTGGTCAGCGCGCCGGCCTGCAACGAACCGTGCACCGCACCGGCCGCACCGCCTTCGGATTGCATTTCCTGTACCGATACGGTGTCGCCGAACAAGTTCTTACGGCCTTGTGCGGCCCATTCGTCGACGTGCTCCGCCATGGGCGAGGACGGCGTGATGGGGTAGATGGCAGCCACTTCCGAAAACATGTACGCAATATGCGCAGCGGCTTGGTTGCCATCACACGTGATAAATTTCTTTTCCTTTGCCATAATGCTTAAAATTGTTATGTGCTTGTATGTGTTATTACTGTTGTCTCATTCTTTTGTGGCAGGCTTCCGGTCAGAAGAGGAAGCCGAAAAGCCAAAGCGGAATTTCGTTGCCGTGTCCGACTTCGGCATTGTATTTTGCGTAATAGAGGGTGTTGTCAACCTTGATGCGCCGATTCTTGTCGCATACACAGATATCCTTAGCGCTGTCAACACGATAGATCCCTTCACGGCGGCCACGGTGGACATTGTGATGCCGCCAGAGACTATTGACAAAGAAGCACTCCATAATATGCTGCTCGCTCAGCCCCGGACTATACACGGCGTACATCAGATTGGTGTCGTGAAGCATCACGACCGCAGGTTTTTTCGGGAATGCCTCACCTTCGCGATAGATCATGTTGATGAGCCGCGCTTCTTCCAGGTTTTTCAGGTAATTCATCACCGTCGCACGCGACGTGCCGATGGCGGTGGCCAGACTGCTCACGTTGGGACTGGCCGCGCCGTCCGACGCCAAGAGATAGAGCAACTTCTTGATGCGCGAAAGATACTTCAACTCGATCTGCTTGATGAAGAGGATGTCGACTTCGATCATCATGTTCATCGCTTTCAAAAGCATCTCAGTGAAATTGCGGTTTTCGAGGAAAAAAGGATAATAGCCATGATGCAGATAGTCATGGAAGTACTGCCACGGGCGCACCTTGGGAAGGATGGATTTGAGGATATACTCATGTTCATGAAGCACCTCGTCAAGGCTATATGTACGGAAAGAATTACCGGTCTGCAAATTGAGGAACTCGCGAAATGAGAAACCATGCAACACGTAGCATCGGCTGATGGACGAGAGTTCGTCGTCACGTTCAGAGGCATTTTCGACAGAAGAGGTGGTATAAACAATCCGCAAACGGGGGAACTTGTGATAACACTCGCACAGTTGCCGACGCCATTCGGGCAGCTTGAAAGCTTGGTCAACAAGCAGCACCTGGCCTCCACAGCGATAGAATTCGTCTGCAAAGTCAACTAAGCCTCGTCCTTGGAAATAGAAACTGTTCATGTTGACGTACAGACACTGGCGCATGCCTGGCTCGAAGTTCTCTTTGGCGTATTGGAGCAAGAAAGTAGTCTTCCCCACCCCTCGTGGCCCCTTGATGCCAATCATACGATAGTTCCAGTCGATACTATCCATCAGCGCACGCCGAACGGGAGCATTGGTCTGCTCAATCAGATAAGCGTGGGTCTGAAAAAAAGTTTCCATACAATCTTCCCGTTTGGCGACAAAGGTACGCATATTCCCGAGAAATGCAAAGCGGACTTATCAAATTATTTTTCCCACACTTTTTCTCTTTTGCAGCGCCTTGCGGCGTAACGCTGAGACTATCCTCTTTACGGCGGAAATGACTTCCGGACGGTCTGCTGAAACGACTGTTTTCTTTCATCACGCTGATGTGAAAACGGGATACTAACGGCCATCTCATACTAGAACGTTCCGGATGCTGCGCGTAGTTTGCAAAACTTTGCTTACACATGCGGCAGCTTGTGCAAGTACATGCGATTTATGCGCACGGCTGGCTCAAAATATATCTGGCCTATACGAAACCTTTCTCAGTCAAGAGATGACGTGCAGCGCCGCCGGACAGACCAATAGATACATACACTGAAAATCCCCGCCCTCGGGAAAACGACCCGACAGCAGGGAACGATAAGTCTGAGTGAATCCCCCGGAGATAAACTCTAATCTATTCGATCACACTGCGCGGACTGAACATGTCGCGCAAGAGGTTGAGTGATTCCGGATTCTCTTCCACAAATGTGTCGATGTGCCGGATGCGTTTTTCAGCCAGTATCTCGTCAACGGCGATGAGTATGCCGGTTTCCTCCACGTCACCGAAGTCGTAATTAATGGCTGTACCGAACATGCGCATTGTAGGACTGAGGCCCATGTATGCGTTGACGAGCGGAGGAATGTTAAAGCCAAGGCGACGAACCTCGCGATTCAGAATCTTATAATCGGCCTTGAAGCTTTCTTCACTGAAAAGCGTGCGCAACTGTTCGACTGGCGTTTCGTAAGAAATAGGATGTATCGGAACCACAAGGGTATCCTTGTCACCGAAATGCTTGTTGAGGAAGAAGAGGATCATGTCCCGGGCCACACGGTTGAACGATGGATACATCGTCATTTTCCCGAAAAAGTATTTCAAGCCAGGAATGACCACCGTCAAGGCCCCCAATCCGTCCCAAAGATTGTCGAGGGCAAAAAGGCCTTTGCTCTGCTGCCGCGTATTCTGATATTCAAGCGTCACGAAGGAGCGCCCCAGTTCCACCGTATTACGCATGTAATCATTGACGAACTCCTCGGAAAAATGGAACATATGGCTCGTTGCAAGGATCGGCTGGCCTGACATATCCAGCCGTATCTCGCGACCAGGCAAGAAGCGGTATCCGCCCAGGACCTCCTCACTCTCGGGATTCCAGACGATGAGCTGATAATAAGCATTCTCACCCGTGTCGAACTCATCGAGGTCCAAGCTCTTCCCCGTTCCGCCTCCAGCGGCCCGGAAAGCGATTTCTCGCAGACGGCCTATCTCGCGGACTACACCGGGTGCCTGTTTGTAGGTCACGATGTAAATCTCGTTATTGCTCTTATTGGTCGCGCGCAGTCTCCGCTCTGGGGTCAGTTCTGCTTTCAGGATGTCACGACTTACTGGCAATATAATCTCTTCCATGTATTCATCTTATTGTTATGTCCGGCACAGTCCCTTTTTCTCCCGAAAGGCCGGCCAAAATCATAATTCGTACACCTTTTTCTGCACCCACGCCGCCCATTGGGCTGGCGTACGCGACTTGTCGAATGTTTGCCACGGTATGGGTTTCCCGATCTTGACAGAAAAACGCTTGTGGGTATTCTTATACATCTCGTCGACCAAGAAAAGCATAGCGACGTTGAACTTGATACCCGTGCGTTTACAGAAATTGGCCAGTGCGTAGAAAAAGTTTGAATTCTGGCCGCCAAAGTGGATGGGCACAACGTCACGCTGTGTCTCGACACTCTTGACGACAAACGTCTTACGCCAGGGAATGTCCCTCACCACACCGTTCGTACGACGCGAGCACAAACCTGCGGGGAACATGATGATGTGATTGTCACCTTTGAAACCGGCCTCGACCATCGCCGGGAAGTCACGGCTTTGCGAACCGGTCTTGTTAATCGGGATGCAAAGCGGGGCGAGTCCTCGGAGGTTCATAAGCAAATCGTTGACAAGATAACGGATATGCCCGTCATAGTGCCTGCCGAGAATGGCTCCTAAGGCTACTCCATCGATACCGCCGAGGGGATGATTACTCACAAACGTATAATGACGGCCATCGTCGGAAGCCGGAAGATTTTCCCGGCCTGACACGTCAAGTTTCATGTCAAGATACTCCACACAGGCTTCGAGCCATTCCACACCTGACAAATGTGACGACTGTTCGAGGAATTGGTTCACTTCGTCCTGATGCACGATTTTCTTCAACCACGACAGGACAAAACGGGGCACACGCCGCGCTTTCGCTCCAGCCTTCTCGCGCAGGATCTGCTCCACGTCTACGGTGAAAATCGTTTTGTCATCCATGCTCTTGCTGCGATAATGAACCGTGCAAAATTAAACAAAATTATTGAGTGCCTACCGGGACTGTGTAAAAAAGTTACGCATATTTGCAGACGAGCAGGACACACCCGGGAAAGGTAGTGCGATTTTCCTGTGGAACTCGCACATCTTTCCACTCGTTTGCACTATCTTTTCATAAGATAAGGCGGCACTCGGGAAAGGCAGTGCGATTTTCCTGTGGAACCCGCACATCTTTCCACTCGTTTGCACTATCTTTGCCTCGGTATGCACACACTGATGCTGATAACGATCGAATTTGCGGCCGCCGCCCATCTGATGATGAGCTTGGTGCTGTTCTTCTTTGCCCGCCGCCGAGTGAGCTACCTTTCACAGGCTTGGATCATGCTGCTGCTCTGCCTGATGTATTGTGCGGCTCTTTTCTTTATCTACACACAGGACATTCCGCCCTTAGGCATCCTCCACCCCGTCCTCCTGCTCTACCTGCTCGCCACATCGTTTCTTCAAAGCATTTACCCACTGGGAATCTGCATGCCCGGCTACCTGCAATGGGGCCGCATGTGGGCATACGCTGTCCCGGCGCTCGTGCTCATTTTACTATATGCCGGCGGTGCCCTCGCAGGAAGCAACATGGTGAAAGTCTACGATCCGGCCGACTTCGGCCATTACCTGTTGAGCGGCGATGTCATCCTCCGGCTCGCGTCGCTCGCCCTTTCCATTTATTATATCGTCAATATCTTCCGCCTGCCTCACCGGCTGACACGTCAGGTCGAGTTGCCGCGATGGATGATCACCTACGGCGTAGCGCTGGGGCTCGTGGCACTATACTTTGTCCTGCTGACTGTCTGGTTCAGCCAACCATTGGTCATTATATATATAGTGCTTTTCACGCTGGTCAACATGTTCTTGTTTTTCCGCATACTGAGCCCTGTGTTCCACGCCCTGCCCCAACCGCCCTTGCGTGAGGTGGCAGAACGACCGACAGAGGAAGAAATCTCACACTCGGAACAAAACGACTTCAACGAAGCCAACATGCGGCGTTTCGAAGTACTGGAATTTTTCATGCAGCATGAGCGACCCTGGCTCGACTGTCAGTTCACACGCGACCGCCTCTGCCGCCACACGGGCCTCAACCGCCACCTTGTCTTGCAGGCACTCCGTAGCCAAGGATACAACGACACGCATGAATACATCTACCGATACCGCGTCGAAGAACTCAAACGACTCATCTTGGACGGTGAAATCGATAGTTTGCAACAATGTGACAAGGCGGGATTCCGCTCCATCAAGACAGCTTCGACCAACTTCGAGCGCATGGAGAACGTCCCCCTGACAGAATGGTTCGAACAACACAAACGCCCTACTTCGCATACCATAGAATCATAACCGCGACCTCCGTGCCATTTCACCGGGATAAAAGCGCGAGATAAACCGTCCTTGCCATCCCTCTCTCCGCCCGGATTTAGCCATGCCCGTCCGTGACATGCAAAGCCATGGATTGAATCCTTACGAAAGTATCATCCTACTCGTCATTCTGGCAGGCGTAACGCCGTGAACCGTCGGCCTTTTCGCACTTAGGACGTTGGGATTGTCGATGTAGTTTTGTTTCTCCACAAACCCATCGGGCGGAGGAGGCATCCTCCTCACAGACACGAAAGGCGCGTAGCCTTGATCCTCAACAGCCCCGTCTGCTCCAAAGCCAGACGGTGGAGGTGCTTCGGCCACACTGGCAGGACGTCCCACAATAAACCATGGCGCATTCTATGTCTACGCCAGCGACACGAAAGAGGTATCCACCATCGTCCACGCCGAACCACAGACGTTCTTGACAGCATGGGCCGCGGCGCCTTCGTTGTAGCACTATACGAAACGCGCTTGCAATACAGACATGCAGTCAATACGTGAAAATCATCGGTTTCACCGCATTTTTTCTCACGCTTCACGTTCCGGTTCATCGCCCACAAAAAGACCTGCACACCACGCCCGCCCATTCTGGCTCTACATACGGAGCTCCGCACGAAAACGGGAGGCAAAATGACAGACGACAAAAATCGGCCCAAATAACCGACATCGCACACTAAACGGTCAGCAGACATTCACTGACGGCTGACAGAAAGAACGAGACGGCTGACAGTTTTTTCTATCGGCCTGACCATTTTTTCAATTAGTTGTATTGCATTGTGAACGCGTTGACTTCGCGTTCTTACACGGCTTTCCGTGATTTTTTCAAGTTTTCTCACATTTCCATTTGCCCATCTCGTTTTTTTCTCCTATATTGCCTGCGAAACCAAACCTGCTTACGGAATGAGAAACGCCGCCTCAGCTTTCCTGCCCCTTGTGGGGCTCACTTGCCTTTGGGTGTCGTGCGCCCGGACACCGCCGGCACGTCGCCACGTGGCAACGCAAGTGGCATGGCAAGAGGGTGACGTCGTGTTCCGACGCGGAACAGGCACCGTCGGGCAGGCCGTCGTGACGCTCGACGGGGGCGGTCCATATTCTCACGTCGGCATCGTTGCTTTCTGCGAGGGGACACCGATGGTGGTGCACGCCGTCCCGGGCGAACCGGACTTCGACGGCGACCCGGATCGCGTAAAGCTCGATTCTATCGACGTCTTTTATTCAACCGGCCGTGCCTCCCAAGGCGCTGTCATGCGTCATGCGGACAGCGCAGCGGCTGCCCGAGCAGCAAAAATGGCTTATAAGGCCTACGAACGGCGGACGCTTTTCGACCATGAGTACGACGACCGTGACACTTCGCGCCTCTATTGTACGGAACTCATCACTTACGCCTTCGACCGCGCCGGGGCACGACTTCACGTCAGTCAACACGATGTCAACCTTCCCGGCATCACAGAGGCTATCACCTTTCCATCAGACTTGGCAGCCTGCCCGCAATTACGACTCATTTATTCCTTTTAATTATTCACCTAACAAACAGAACTATGAAAAAACTTTTGACCATGTTGACTACCTTCTGCGTAGTCTTGTGCTTCGCCGCCTGCTCGTCTAATACGCCTTCGGGCGTCGCCGAGCAGTCCATCAAGTATTTGATGGAAGAAAAGTATGACAAGTACACCGACCTGCTCTACGTCAGCGACGCAGACAAAGAAGACCCGGAAAAGCTGAAAAAAGACAAAGAGGAGTTCACCCAACTCTTGGAAGCCAAATACAGCGAAACGGTGAAAAATACCGGTGGAATCGACAGTTATAAAGTCACGTCGGAGGATGTGGCAGACGACGGCGAAACGGCAGTCGTACATCTCGACGTCACCTACAAGAACGGAAAGACCGACGATTATGCCGTCAAGCTCCGCAAAGACTCAGACGGCAACTGGAAAGTAACTTTGGGTAAATGAAAATAATAGCGCCGGGGCGTACCTAATCAGCACGTGTCCGGCGCTATTATTTCTCACTCGTGAAGAATCGCACGGAGGCCCGTCGCACTCACTCGACAACTTGGCAAGCGTTCCGTTCGTCGGAAGTCCACTCTTTATAAGGCCGCTGCCGCAATTGGGAATTATAATAGCGACGAATGCCCGTCACCTCATCTCCCAAGAAAGGCGGCCGCTCATACGGCTCGTCGATGGCACACAACTCAACTTCGGCCACGGTGAGACCGACGTTGTCCCCAAGGAACTCGTCTACCTCGAAAACATGTCCGCCACAGGGCACAAGCCACCGACATTTCTCTACGACACCCGGCTCGCACAAACGAAGTAAGGAGAGTCCTTCGTCGGCCGTGATTTCCTTTTCAAACTCATAACGCGACAATCCTCCTGACGTCGAGGGACCTTTAATCGTCAGATAGGCTCGCCCGTCACGCAAACGCACACGCACTGTCCGGCCATGCTCGCTACATATGTATCCTTGCGTAATATGGCTGCTCGACGTGGCCAATGACTTGTAAGATTCATCGGTCACGAGGAATTTTCGCTCAATCTCCAAGGGCATTTACGCGACGATAAGTTCGTATGCCACCAAGGCTATCACCATCAGGACAATCAGCCCGATGAAAATTCCGTTGATAATCCGGCGAGCCTGGCGCGCCTGACGCGCTTCCCGGGCCGTGGCTTTCAATTTACTTTTTTGGCTCATAATATCAGATTTTATGTCTACTCTTCATCTTGTTACGCCGAGGCATTTTCGGCATTCTGCTCAGAGAACTCCATTAGGTAAGCCTTGATGAAACCGTCGATTTTTCCGTCCATCACGCCGTTCACATCGCTTGTCTGAAAACCGGTACGGTGATCCTTGACACGACGGTCGTCGAACACGTAACTGCGAATCTGACTTCCCCACTCAATCTTCTTTTTCCCGGCTTCTATCTTAGCCTGTTCGGCACGACGTTTCTGCAACGCACGATCGTAGAGTTGCGAACGGAGGAGACGCATGGCGTTCTCACGGTTCTCCAACTGTTTTCGGCTCTCGGTATTCTCAATCAGGATTTCCTCTTCCTCGCCCGTGTCTGGGTCTTTGTATTGATAGCGTAGGCGGACGCCCGTTTCGACCTTGTTCACATTCTGTCCTCCGGCGCCTCCCGAACGGAAGAGATCCCAACTGATTTTAGACGGATCGACATACACCTCAATCGTGTCGTCGACAAGCGGCGTCACGAACACCGACGCGAACGACGTCATGCGTTTTCCTTGTGCGTTGTAAGGCGACACGCGCACCAACCGGTGCACACCATTTTCACTCTTCAAGTAACCATAGGCATACTCGCCCTCGATCTCCATCGTCACAGTCTTGATGCCGGCCTCATCGCCGTCTTGCAGATTCGAGATGCTGACTTTGTAGCCATGGGCTTCGGCATAGCGCATATACATGCGCATGAGCATCGACGCCCAATCCTGGCTCTCTGTTCCGCCAGCACCAGAATTGATCTTCAGTACGCAATCCATCGAGTCTTCTTCTTGACGGAGCATGTTTTTCAGTTCGAGCGCTTCGACGGCCTCAATGGCAGCCGAATAGGCCGCATCGACCTCTTCTTCGCTCACCGAACCTTCTTTGTGGAAGTCAAAGGCAAGTTCGAGTTCCTCGGTAAGCATGTGGACTTCCTTGTATCCCGAAATCCACTTTTCAAGCGACTTGACTTTCCGCATCTGCTCCTCAGCCCGCTTGGCGTCGTCCCAAAAACCGGGCGCCTGCGTCCGCAGTTGCTCCTCTTCTAGCTGTATGGTCTTAGCGTCTATGTCAAGATACCGTCGCAGTGCTTCCGCCCGTTCTTTGACGGACTTCAATTGTTCAGCAGTTATCATCTGTTCTGTTTTTGGCTGTAAAGTTACAACTTTCACCCGAAAGGGAAGAGCAGAGGCAGCGCAAAAACCATCACCACACCCATCGCAAGCTGCAATGGCAGGCCGACTTTGACGAAATCGGCGAATGTATATTGCCCGGCAGGCATAACGAGCGCGTTGGGAGGCGTAGAGAACGGCGAAGCAAAGCACATGCTCGATGCCACAGAGACAGCAAACAAGAAAGCCGTCGGGTCGACCCCAAGCCCTATGGCTGCGCTCAAGGCTATCGGTGCCATCAGAACGGTTGTCACCGTATTACTGATAAACAACGTCATGACAGAAGTGACAAAATAAATACCGGCCAAAAGCACATAAGGCCCATAAGCACCAAGTCCGCTGACCAAAGATCCCGACATCCAGGCGGAAGCGCCGGTCTTTTCGAGCGCGACGGACATCGGTAACATAGCCGCAAATAGAACCAAGCTCTCCCAGTTCATCGTTTTGTACGCCGCTTCTACATTCCTCAGGCAACCGGTGACAACCATGAGCACCGCAGCGACCATAACAGCCGTCACAGGCGCCACAGGAATGAAATCGAAAGCCATAGCGACAACCATTGCGAGCAGTATCAGACCTGCCAGCGGTGCTTTGTAATCGAGTGTCACTCGGGCGGCTTCGTCTTCGGGCTGGCCGAGGACAACCCACTCCTCGCCGCCCTGGCGTCCCATTCGGGCGATGTTGTCCCACGATCCCTGCACAAGAAGCACGTCGCCGCTATGAAGGCGGACATCCTTCAAGTCATCAAGAATATAGTGATTATCTCGACGAATACCTAACACGTTGACGCCATACACTGTCCGGAATTCCGTTTCTTTCAACGTTCGGTTGAGAAACTTTGACGCATGCATCAATACGATCTCAGCTATCCCCACGTCATAGAAATGGAGTTCCGTACCCGCTTTTCCGGGCGAAACAACCTGCAAGCCATAATCTCGGGCAAAAGCCTCTGTACGTGTGGCATCTTGCGTCAGGACATAAATGACATCACCGGCCGCAAGCGCCACACCGCTCTCGGCAGCGTATTGACTTACCCGTTTGAGCAGAGGCCCACGCGACGTATCCTCACGCCTCACCTCTATGACGGTCAAACCGTAACGGCGGAATACATCGAGCTGTACGACGGTCTTTCCGACAATCGGCGAACCAGCAGGCACGGTCAGCCTCGTCAAGCCTTCGGCTATCTGATACTCATCGACCAATTGGCTCAACGTTTTTCCGCGCCGTCGCTCTCCTTTCTTTTTCCGCTGTCCGGAAAGGAACCACCGGCTCAACGGGATAAGCAGTGCGGTGCCGACGGCCACACAGATCAAGCCCACAGGCGTAAACGAAAAGAACGAGAGTTTACCATAGCCTGCATGCTCCAACGTATCGCTGATGATAAGGTTGGGGGCCGTACCGATCAACGTCATCATACCGCCCATGCTGCTGGCAAAAGCCAAGGGCATCAAAAGGCGCGAGGCTGGCACGTTGGCGGTCTTGGCCATGCTCACTACGATAGGAAGCATCAGCGCCACTGTCCCCGTATTGCTGACAAACGAGCCGACGAACGCTGTGACCAGCATGACCAATAGGAATAACTTCATCTCGCTTGTTCCGGCCCAGCGCAGCACTTGTCGACTCGCCAGTTTGGCCAAGCCTGTCTGGAAGATTGCTCCACTAACCACGAACAGGCCAGCCATCATGATGACTACGGGATTTGAAAAACCGGACAGAGCCTCCTCTGGTGTCAACACACCGAAAAGCACCAAAGCAAGCAAGGCGCACAGCGCCACAAGGTCTGAACGCACGCGCCCCAGCATGAAAAAAACAGCAGACAGGGCGAGTACCAAAAGAGTTATTGTCATAGCGTTATCGTTTGTAAGAAGCGACTGTTTCTGCCGCTTTGATGTTTATTTGAATAACAGGCCGCAAACACGCAGCAGCGCCCTCTGTCCGTAGACATTCCGCAGCCCGGACTCCTTTTACCAATGTAAACGGCCACTACGTAGAGAGGAAAAAGACTGTCACGGATGTCCTTCTGCCTCAGCGTCGGCATAGAGTTGACGAATGTCTGCGTCATAATGTTCGTAGACCACCTTACGACGTATTTTCAGCGTATTCGTCATTTCGCCCTGCTCCATCGTAAAAGGCCGGGGCAGGAGCAGGAAGCGCTTGATGCGCTCATAGTGGGCCAAATCTTGCTGGAGCGTATCGATTCTGTCTGCAATAAAACGGACGACTTGTGGATGGCGGCATAATTCTTCCCGGCTCAGGCCATCCAGACCGTTGTCCTGCGCAAACTGTTCGAGCAGTTTGTAGTCCGGAACGATAAGAGCCGAAACGAATTTATGCTCATCCGCTACCACCACGACCTGATCGATATAACGGTCCACGACAAGCTTCGACTCTATCAGTTGTGGAGCAATGTATTTTCCGTTCGATGTCTTGAACAGGTCCTTGATGCGGTCAGTCAGATAAAGTTCTCCGTCTTTCATATAGCCGGCATCACCTGTATGGAACCACCCTTCTTCATCAATTGCCTCCCGGGTTGCTTTTTCTTTGTGGTAATAACCAGGTGTTATCGTCTTGCCACGCAGAAGAATCTCGTTGTTCGGTCCTATGCGCAGTTCGAGACCATCGATGATCCGGCCGACCGAACCTATGTGATAGGTCATGCCTGGCACATCGCAAGACACTGTCGCTGTCGACTCGGTCAGACCGTAGCCTACGACCATGCGGATGCCTGCGGCATGTACGAACTCCTCGACCACAGGAGGCACTGCCGCACCCGCCGTAGGGAAGAAATTACCCCGTTCGAGCCCCAGCATCTTCTTCAAGTAAGCAATGACGGTGCGTTCGTAGAACCTGTATTTCACAGTGAGCGGAAGGGGCGGCACGGCACCGCGCGACTTATAGCCCATATAACGTTTGCCGACATCAATGGCTGAACCGATCAGGCTGCGCACGACTGGAGTCCCGTTTTCCATACGGTCCAAGACCGCCTGATAGACTTTCTCCCAGAACCGGGGCACAGCCGACATGCACGTCGGATGGACTTCCTGGAGCGATTGGAGCACATCGTTGGGCCGGAGGTTGATCGCAAGCTGCGCGCCCTCTGCCAGTCCGAAATAGGACCAAGCCCGCTCAAACACATGCGTAAAGGGGAGGAAATTAAGCAAGACATCTTTCTCGCTTATAGGGAGCACGGCATCGTTGGCACGGAAAGCTTCGTGATACATGGCAGCCGTGAGCATCACGCCTTTGCTGTTACCCGTCGTACCACTGGTGTAGAGGATATTGATCAAGTCATCGAAGCAGGCGTCAGTTGTCCGGCGTTCTACGTCGCCTTGCAGGCCAAGATCTTCGCCCAATCGCAGGAAATCGTCAAAATAAACGGAGAGATGGTCATTGGGATTCTTCCGGACGGCCGGGTCAAAAATGATTATTCTCTCCATAGTCGGACAAAGAGGCATAACGCTGAATGCCACGTCATACTGCTCCTGCTCTCCCACAAAGACATAACGGATTTCGGCGTCGCCGACCATATAAACCACCTGCGCACCGCTGCTTGTGGCATAGAACGGAATCGTCACGGCCCGTATGGCATAGGCGCCGAAATCGACGTAAAGGCATTCGGGCTTGTTTTGGGAAAAGACTGCCAACTTCTCCTGCACGCCGACACCAAGCGCCAGCAACGCGCGTGACGCCGCCCGGACACGACATTCGAAGTCATCCCACGACACGGGTATCCATTTCCCTTGCGCATAATCGCGATAGGAAAGCGCCGTTCGCTTTCCATAACGTGCGGCCTGCTCCTGGACCAAGCGTGCCAAGTGGCAATTTGTCAACATAGGCGGTCATGATTTTTTGATGTTACAAAAATACTATTTATTTCCGTCCCACGTACCCTCCGACGCTCTTTTCTTCATATTCATGCGGTTTTCCACCGGCTCCGCCCGGTCGGCACACGGTCCGAAGCAGGATGTGCACACATCCGCATTATGACGGAAAATATACGGTTTCATCGGGATTTTCCCGACGTATCCACCCAAATTTCATGCGCCGTCCGGACAAGGCCACCATTGCCGGACATAAAAACGCCCAGCAACAGAGCACACACGGATGCCTGGACGAGGAAAGCGGGCCGGCTGACTGGATTTCCTATCACTGCGACAGGAAATCCAGTCAGCCGGCCCGCTTTTCATCCCCCTGCACGATGAGCCGGCAGAAGTCCTTGCGTGTTCTCGGGAAATGCGTTAATTTTGCACGACAAAGCTCAGCGCACACTTGTGACAGCCATGCAAACAAACAGAAGTTTTTATCCCGAAGAAGTCAGTGCGTACGCCAGCGAGGCCATAAACCTGCTCGAAAAGCTCATAGCAATCCCATCGTTCAGCAGGGAGGAGAAACCCGCGGCCGATGCACTCGAACAATTCATCAAGGCAAAGGGACTCGTCTGCCGCCGGAAAGGAAACAACATTTGGCTCATCGCCGAAGGCTACGATGCTACACGGCCGACATTACTGCTGAACGCACACATCGACACTGTACGTCCGACAACCGGATGGACACGCCCGCCTTTCGAACCCACCCACGAAAACGGTTGCCTCTACGGTCTGGGCAGCAACGACTGCGGGGGAGGCCTCGTGGCATTGCTCCAAACCTTCCGCCTGCTGAGCCGGCGCGACCAGCCCTACAACCTGATCTATCTGGCATCGTGCGAGGAAGAGGTTTCTGGCAAACAAGGCATCGAAATGGCGCTTCCACTCTTGCCGCCCATCGACGTAGCCATCGTCGGCGAACCGACGGGCATGCAGCCCGCCATAGCCGAAAAAGGCCTGATGGTGCTCGACGTAACCGCGCACGGAATAGGCGGACACGCCGCCCGCAACGAGGGTGTGAACGCCATCTACGAAGCACTGAACGACATCGAGTGGTTCCGCAATTTCCGATTCAAGAAAGTCTCGCCCATGCTGGGAGCCGTAAAAATGACCGTCACAATCATCCAAGCCGGCACACAGCACAACGTAGTCCCTGCCGAATGCCGCTTCACCGTCGATGTGCGCAGCAATGAGCATTACAGCAACCGGGAAATCTTCGATGAAATCTGCCGGAACGTCAAGAGCGAAGTACAGGCACGGTCGTTCCGCCTCAACTCGTCGCATATAGACCCATGCCACCCCCTCGTGCGGAGCGCCATCGGTCTGGGACGCATTCCCTACGGCTCACCCACGTTGAGCGACCAGGCCCTGATGCCGTTCCCCTCACTGAAAATGGGACCGGGTGATTCTGCCCGTTCGCACACAGCCGACGAATACATTAAACCTGCGGAGGTACATGAAGCCATCCGGCTATATCTGAACATGCTCGACGGCTTACACCTTCGGTGAAAGCCTCTCGCGTAGCATGAACGCTTCGGGCGCGGCCTCTTCTGCTACAAAAGACCGCGCCCGAAGCGTTTCCGTACATCCCGGAAAGGAAACCCGCCCTACCGGCGCAGCCACTGTTCCGGATTCAACTTTGTCTTTTCTTTACGCAACTGGAAATGCAAAGTACAGTTGCCCGACCCGTCGTTTGCAACGAGACCGAGCGTCTGCCCTGTACTGACCTGCTGCCCCTTGCGAACCGTTGTGGACTGCAAGTTGCAGTAAACGGAAATGTAACTGCCGTGACGCACTATAACATTCACCATATTATTATATGGGAAAACGGCGGTCACTTCACCGTTGAATATACAGCGCGCCTGCGCACCTGCTTTCCCGGTGATGTTGATGCCCTTGTTGTCGAGCTGAACGCCTTTCAAACCAGGCACCACGAACCTCCCGAAACGGCCGGTAAGGACATAGGGCCCCGTGATGGGCATGGGGAGACGCCCCTTGTTGGCCGCAAAATTACGGTTCAACTTCACGTCGGCCGAACTGGGCTCGCGGAAGGACGGTGTCGCCGTTTTTTTCGATGCGGAAGCCGACGAAGACGATTTTTTGCCAGACTTCCCCTTCTTAGCACGGGCAGCAGCCTCTGCCTTGGCCTTGCGCTCGGCCTCGCGGCGCCGGCGGGCTTCCTCTTCACGCCTGCGACGTTCAGCAGCCTCTATCTCCTGCTGTATCAGACGGTCGATCTTCGCGTTCAGCGAATTGTAACGTTTCCGGGTCTGGGTGATGGTGCTTTGCAGCTTTGATTGTCTTTTTTTCAGTTCACTGACGATGCCCTCGCGCTCCTTTTGCTGGCCTTCAAGCTTGGCTTGTTCTGTCCGCCCCGCAGCAAGCAGCTGGTTTTTCTGAGCCTTCGTACTGAGCAATTCGTTTTGCTTGTTTCTCACCGCAGTTTCCTTCTCTCTGATGATTTCACCCTGAGCGCGTTGGTATTTGGCGTACTCCATCATATACCTCATACGACGGAACATCTGGCTGAAATTTTTTGCAGAAAAAAGGAACATCAGTTTGTTCTGCGTCGACCGGTTTTTGTACATATACACCACCGATCGGCCGTACTTACGTTTACATTCATTGAGTTCGGCGACCAATCTTTTTACTTGGGAAGAGAGATGGACAATGTTGCTGTCCAGTTGTTTCACCTCAGCCTCAATTCCCGCGACATAACGTCGCTGATCGTCAATCTGTCCGCTAAGCAGAGCCAAATTGTTTAGCTGCGACTTGACGTCTTTCTTCGTCGAACGCAGCAGTTGTTCGGATTGCGTGATCTGCTTTTTCAGCGACTTGCTTTCCGACTGCAAATTCCGTATCTGGCGGTTTGTCTGCGCGGGGACGGCACAAACCGTCACAGCCAGCATGGCGAATATGACTAACCTTCTTAACATCACTTTTCTCAAAGCGACATGAGCTGCCGCATTATATCATTGACTGTCCGTTGTCTGTATTTCGACGATATTTCAGTCCGTTTCTCCCATTTGTCAGACGTCGAGAGGCGGCTGAGCGTCATATCGAGCGAATAATTGCCCCGCCGCAACCCCTCCACAGCGAACTGGATACGGGTAGGGAACGTGTAGCCCGACACATCGGTGAAATCGCCATAACGGCCGACGAATTTCGTCGCGTCGCCGGACGTTTTGCCGCTGATAGTTGTCTGGTCGAGCAAGCCGTTGCCACGGACCGTCTGGAAATCGTAGGTCAGCTGAGGCGCGTCGTCAAGCACAAAGCGGACATAGTCGCCATACTCGCTCACCTTGAAGCGCGACATGAGTTCCGAAAGCTTCCCCGAGGAACCCGGAACAAACAGTTCGTTCCAAAACAAGGCTTGCAGCGCTTCGAAGTCAAGCCGCGCACGTTGCAGGAAGTCCAACTCGCCATACGGAACGCGGACATACTGCTTATTGAACCTGTCGACGAGCAACACATCTTGCTGTGTGAACTCCATGCGGCCGACCTCCATGCCTAAGAAAGTGAGCGAGAGTTGAATGACGTCGTCTCGCTGCATACGGAGACTGCCGTTCACAGAGATCTCTTTCGTGCCGGCTTTCAATGTCAGGGCGAGCCGGGCCGTCAGCGCCGAAGGGCGAGCCGAGCGCGCAACCACGCGATTTTTATATGCGTTGACGTCAAAGGCGGGCACGGCGTCAGGCATTTTCCCTGACTGTACCGTTTTGCTGGACTTACAGCCCGAAAGCACCAGTGCAGTTACCAAAAGTAATCCGGATATCGAAAGAATATGCTTCATAAGTGAGAGTATTTCTTAATCTTTCGTTCAATCTTTTTCCTTTCTACCGACTCCGTAGTCAGTCGCAGCGCCCGACGCCAGAAATCGACGGCCTCTTCCATACGGCCACATTTCATGTAAATGTCGCCGGCGTGATCGTAGATGCTGGCGTTTTCTTCGGTCTCATCGACATACTTCATCGTTTCGTCGATGTATAGTCTGGCCTGTTCATAACGCCCTTGCTCGAACAAGATCCAGGCATACGTATCCAAGTAGGTCGGACTTACGGAATCCGTCTGCAACGTTTTGTAAGACATCTGCTCTGCCTCGTCGAGCCGGACGCCGTCCAACGAGAGGAAGTAGGCATAATTATTCAGACAATTGATGTTTTCGTCGTTATAGACCAAGCATGAGTCATAAGCCGCATAGGCTTCATCTTTCCGGCCGTCCTCGTGAAGCAAATCGCCTAAGATGGCATAAAGGTCAGAAGCCATTTCGCGCTGCCCTTCGTCGTCGCGGTGTTCAAGGCCGCGGCGAACGGCAGCTATGGCCTCCTTGCGGCGGTCTTGCTGAGAGAGTGCGATGCTTTCATATAGGTAGTAGTGTAAATGGGTGGGATTATAGAGTTCACCCTCACGGCAGAGGCGAACAATCGCAGTGTCGCGTTCACTCTCAATGAGGCGGAAAAGTAAACGCGTCCGGGCTGCACTGTTATCGGGCGTTATTTCCAGGTTTTTCCACAGCACCTTCGTGATGGAGTCCGCGGGCTGACGGGTATAGGTCATATACTGCTCGCAGAGCTCGGCGATAGCGCTGTTCTCCTGCGGTTGGTTCAACGCTTTTCTGAAAAGGTCGAGCGTAACCCTGACTGCCTGTTCTGTCGTATCCTCGCGCTGCTCGTAAACCAGACCGCCGAGCAACTGGTACCGGGCCGCGTTTTCCACTTTCGGGTTGCAAATGAAAGAGTCCATCTCAGCCAAACAGGCAGCCGTGTCGTTGCGGTCCTTGTAATAAGCGATGAGCCACGCTTGCACCATGCTGTTCCCGGGATCCTTGGCTTGAACCTGGCGACACAGGGCATAACCCTCGTCAGCCCGGCCGTTGTCAAGATAGAGGCTGGCAAGGAGCATAGGATAACGCAATTCGTTCGGATTATCCGCACAAAGGCGTTTCACCTCGTCATAAGCCCGTTCCACCTGCTTGGCGCTGGTGTAGAGGCGGATACGTTCCTGATCGAAGCCCTCACTGCTGCCTTCGAGTCGTTCCAAACGCGACAAGGTGCGCAACGCGTCGTCATAGTATTGCTGCTGGTTCTCCAAGCGATAAAGGAGCCAGAGATCGTCGATCGGGTATTCCTCCCTGTCTATCACGGTGCGCAGCACGGAGATGGCAGAGTCAAGTTCGGATTGTTGAAGATAGCAATAGACCAACTGACTGCGGTAGGTCGGATTCTCGGGAGCCACAGCTATGGCGTGCTTCAGCAGCCTTACGACTTCGGCCGTGTCGGACACGTAAGGCACAAAGCGGCTTATGGCCTCCGCGCCGTCCGGGTTGAAGTCAAGAGCTCGGCTGAGCAACTCGCGACAGGCCGCCTCATTCCCGTTCAAGCCCTGACGTACGGCTTCGAGGTAGAACGTATTGTATTTCTGCTGGGCTTCCGCCGGAAGCGGCGCCACGTCGGCAGGCTCGACCGTAAACACAGGAACACCCACCGCAGCCTCTGTCGAGCCACGGCCTGACGAACACGCGGCGGCCGCCACCAAGGCAACAGCCCAAACGGCCCATCCACACAAGAACTTCACTCTTCGTTGCATAATTCGTCGGGGGAAAAATGTCATTCTCACTCCACGCCGGTATGCCCGAAACCACCAGCGCCGCGATCCGTGTCGTCAAGGGTCTCGACAGGGAACCACTCTACCGTCTCGTGCCGGGCGACGACCAGCTGGGCTATGCGCTCGCCGTCGTTGATAACAAACGGTTCATTCGACAAGTTAACCAAAATCACGCCTATTTCACCACGGTAGTCGGCGTCTATTGTCCCCGGCGCGTTCAGCAGACCGATACCGTTCTTCAAAGCGAGGCCCGAACGAGGACGCACTTGTGCCTCATAACCCGCAGGCAGCGCGATGAACAGCCCCGTTGGCACCACGCAGCGGGCCAAAGGCGCCAGTTCGATTGGGGCATCAAGATTGGCCCGCAGGTCCATGCCGGCGCTCAGCGGTGTGGCATAAGCGGGCAACGCATGGTGGGAACGGTTGATGACTTTTATTTCCATCCGTATGTCGTTGACTGTATGAGTGAACAAAAATACGGAATTCCGCGCATATAGTCCCGGCTTTTCTCGAAAAAGCGAAAAGAACGCTGTATTTTTGCGACACTTAACGCTATGACTATGATTTGGGAAAGACTCATATCCGACAAACGCTACGGCAAGGAAGACCGCCACGAGATCCGCCGTGAGATGCGGACGCAGTTCCAACGCGATTACGACAGGCTCATCTTCTCTGCGCCTTTCCGGCGTTTGCAAAACAAGACCCAAGTGTTCCCGCTGCCCGGAAGTATTTTCGTGCATAACCGGCTCACCCATAGCCTCGAAGTATCAAGCGTTGGGCGATCGCTGGGCAACGATTCGGCCCGTACCCTTATCAGACGCCATCCCGAGGTGCCCCGAAGTGTTTTCGAACCGTTCGGCGCCATCGTCTCGGCGGCCTGTCTGGCCCACGACTTAGGCAATCCACCCTTCGGTCATTCGGGCGAACGCGCCATCATCAGTTACTTCAAGGAGGGACAGGGCGCCCGGTTAAAGGACTACACTGCGCCCGACGGCGACCGCCTGACCGAAGCACAGTGGAACGACATCATCCACTTTGACGGCAACGCCAACGCTTTCCGCCTACTGACCCATCAGTTCGCGGGACGACGCCGGGGCGGTTTTGTCATGACTTATTCCACGCTGGCAGCCATCGTGAAGTATCCTTATGCTTCTTCGCTGGCCCGCAAAAAGGCGAAGTTCGGTTTCTTCGAGAGCGAAAAGGAGACCTATCGCCGCATTGCCACGGAATTGGGTATCCCCGGCAGAGAGGTCGAACCGGGTCTTTACACTTACGCCCGCCACCCGCTCGTCTACCTTGTCGAGGCGGCCGACGACATCTGCTATGAAGTGATGGACATCGAAGACGCCCATAAACTCCGCCTGCTTTCCGACTCGCAGACAAAAGCACTGCTTCTTGCTTTCTTCGATGCTGAAACGCAGGAACGTATTACAAGCGAATTCACCGACGTGACCGACGTCAACGAACAAATCGTCTACCTCCGGTCCTGCGTCATCAACGCGCTCGAACAGGCATGTGCCACCGTCTTTGCCGACAATGAGGACTCCATTCTGGCCGGCACGTTTGAGGGAAGCCTCATCGACCACCTGCCCGGGTACTTGCTCAAAGCCTATCGGGCGTGTGAGGATGTCGCGCGGCAACACATCTACGCCTGCAAGGATGTAGTGGACATCGACCTCGCCGGCTACCGAATCATCTACACCCTGCTCGAACTGATGATGGAAGCCATGCTCTCGCCGGACAAAGCATACAGCAAGCTGCTCATTAGCCGCGTGTCGACGCAGTACCAGCTCAATGCGCCCCGACTCTACGACCGCGTGATGGCCGTACTTGACTACATCTCGGGCATGACCGACGTCTACGCGCTCGACTTATACCGGAAGATCAACGGTAATTCCCTTCCCATGGTCTGACTTGTACAATGAGATGGGAAAGGTGAAAAAAACAGCGTGTTCACCGTTGTTTTTCCACCTCACTGCCACACTAAGGACGGGTGTCGGAACCGACAAGTACGGTCACTGCGCCCGCTCTCTTCCGCTGTACTGACTGAAAATCCCAAACGGCTGACAGGAAATTCTGACAGCCATCCCGTCCGAACAGGTTCACCTCCGGATTTTTTCGCCTGGCAGACTGCATTCCTGCCGGACCAACCGGACAGCATAAAAGCAGTGGCCTGCCGCCCGGTCGTCCGGGCAACAGGCCACTGCAAGCCGTGAAATCAGCCCGCAGACAAGTAGCGGGCCGGAGAACTTACTCAAAGATGTGTTTGCCGTAGTCGAAGCCACACAGCTCATACCACTTGGCGTCGGCTTGGATGCGCTGTTTGAAACTGTCATACGTGCGGCGTTCCTGAGGTGTCCATCCCGCTTCGGCCACAGCCGCCAGACGCGGCAGCATCAGGTATTCCAGAAAATCCGGTTCGATGACATATTCTGTCCAGAAGTTCGCCTGTACACCTATGTAGTGCGGCAGGAGTTCCGGAGCTACGTTGTCGGCAGGTTTGTAGTTATAGACAGCCTCAACCGTCTCGTTACCATAGCCTTGCGAGAGGGGTTCTGAGGGATCCTTGCTCTGCTTGCGGTTGATGTAGTACGGAATCTGGGGCGAAAGAATGACGTCCATGCCGCGGCCAGCCGCTGTCTGCGCGGCCTTGTCGGCGCCGACCCAAGCCATCACCGTCAGGTCGAGGCCGTCGGTATTGCTGCCGAGGATTTCATTCCAAGCAATCAGGTGGCGCTGTTCGGCTGCCGGTTTGCTCTGGATGTGCTGCTCGAGTTGACGGTAGAAATGACCTTGCAAGTCGCGGTAGGTCTTCGCTCCGATCTCGGCATAAAGGGCCTGACATTCGGCATTCTGCTCCCACGCATGTGTCGGACACTCGTCGCCACCGATGTGGATGTAATTAAAAGGGAAGAGTTCGATCAGCTCATCAATGATATCCTTCGCAAACTGGATGGATTTGGGCGAAGCGACGTTCATGACATCGCCTGAAACGCCCTGACGCAGCCACACCTCGTGCTTTTGGTCGGGCGTACAGCTCAATTCGGGATAAGCGGCAAGGGCAGCCTGGAAGTGGCCGGGCATGTCGATTTCGGGGACTATCTCGATGAAACGCTCACGGGCGTAGGCAACAATCTCGCGAATGTCGTCCTGCGTGTAGAATCCGCCATAGTGCTGGCCGTCAGGCTGGGTTCCCTTCCAGGCAAGGATGCGACTGTTACGCCAGGCCCCCACCTCGGTCAGGCGGGGATATTTCTTAATCTCAATGCGCCATCCTTGGTCCTCGGTCAGGTGCCAGTGGAAACGGTTGAGCTTATAGGTGCTCATGATGTCAAGGACGTGTTTCACCGTCTCCTTGCCGAAGAAATGGCGTCCCTCGTCAAGCATGAAGCCACGCCATCCGAAACGCGGTTCGTCTGCGATGGAAACGGCTGGCACCGTCCAGCCGTCCGCCGGCTTGTCGGCCCGCTTGCCGGCCACCACATTGCGGGGCATCAACTGCTTCACAGTCTGGAACGCATAGAAGAAACCGGACGGACGGGAGGCTCTGATGCGTATACCGTCCTTACCGACGTCGAGGCGGTATGCCTCAGGAGCCAGTTCGGCGTCGAGGGTGAGCACCACGGCTCCGCGTCCTTTTTTTGCCAAGCGCAGTTCAACACCGGTGGACTGCCGCAGGTCGGCCGAAAAACGCTCACAGACTTTACGGATACTGTCGCCCGGATAGTCTGGACAGACCACCTTCTGTTTGTCCTTCCACACAAACTCACCGGTCCCGGTTTCCACGCTTGCAGGCAAAGGAACCAGCGAGAGTTCCGCAGTCCCGGCAGCCTGCAAGCCGCAGACGCTCAGCAACAAGGCCAAACTGAAAACAAAAATCTTTCTCATTGTCTTTTCTATTACTGTTTTATACATCTCGGTTGCAAAGATAATTTTTTGTTCCGCTTGGGCACAACAAATCCATGGTATTCTTAAAAACTTTGTTCCGCCGATTCTATTCTGCAAAAGAACGCTACGTCCTTATCTATATCCATTAAAACTCATCTTTTGTACGACGAGAAAACGTGTTCCCCTCGTGGTGCGACATCACGAAGGATACCAAGACATCTGGGCTCCTTCTACAAAGTCTGGGGCTGGTCTGACAGGTTCGTATCACCCATCTCGACATCGGGCAGCAGCACTCAGGAAGGACAAGGCACTGACAGTTCATCCTATTGCGATATCACGTGGAACCATGCATCGGCCCAATTTCCCATCTTCCCATTCATGCAACCCGGCCGGCCGACATGTCCCGGCCACATGGCCCGATCGGAAAAACAAGTCGGCTGACAGAAAATACGGGACGGCTGACAGGAAATACGGAAAGGGCATCCGTCCGCCCGCCGTACTTCTGCGCTGCGTCCGCGTTCTCCGCCATCCGTCCCTTGTGCCGGCCATAGCCCTTCCTGACGTCAGCTTCATACAAATGGCGCCTCATTTCCTGACACAAGCAGTGTGGGCCGAGACATAGCCCGCCGTGAGGTCGGCTTCATCGGCCTGCGCCTTGTCGCAATGCCCGTATTCACCGTCTGCCACACAGTCATTGAGCGCCATCCATGACGCCGGAAAAAGCATAGCACCGGTCCAGAGCGCCGGATACGCCACGCCCCCGCCACGGGCTGTGCGACAGCTGCGGCGAGGGCGGTCTCCGGGTTTACCCTTTCAAGAATGGAAGGCGTCAGGGTCTGTCGAAGGCAATAGCCACAGGGTTCAAGCCGACTTCGTAGCGGCGCATGAGACGGCCGCCGGGTTCATAACGCAACAGGATGCCATTGCCGAGGAAATCGGCACTTGGATAGCCGGCCACGTAGAACTGCCCCGTGGCCAAATCGATGGTAAAGCACTGCGGGTTGCAGTCGGCCGGGATGTCAAAGGGCTGCACAGAGAGCGTGTCGCCCGAAGTGGTCTCAAAGCAGGTCACATTGTTTCGCGCCACGGTGTAGTCGGCGTTATAGACGGTGTTGACCACATACAGCAGATTGGAATAGGTGGCAGCAAGCAGGCCGTCAGTAACGTAGGAAACACTGTCGCGCTCGTTGATTTTCTTGACCTGCGGCGCACCCGTATAGTCGCCCGGAACAGTCACGAAGAGGTTGCCGCGTCCGTCGGCGATGAGTTTCGTCGGGTTCAGGCCCACGTTTATTTGTTTCTCCATCGTGAAATCGCTGAGGCGTACTTTCGACACGCGGTCGCCCTGCGGGTCCATCGTGAGACCATAGCTGTTGGCCACATAGAGGTATCCGTCACGCACGGCCATCTGCTCGGGATAGACGCCGACGCGGCAGCGGGCATCGACGGCCAGCGCAGTCGTGTCGATGCGCGAGACATAACCGTTGTAGTTGCTCACGTAGACTTTGCCACCCTCAGCGAGAAGGTCGCGAGGCTCGTCGACGGTGATGGAAGTCTCAATGACACGCGTCGAACGGTCGAGGACCCACACGAGATTGGAGCCATAAACAGCAAGGTAGATGTGCGAGCCATAGACAAGGATGTCCTGCGGCGTGTCGCCCATCGAACGCCCTTCGTTGGCAGTGGCAAAGAGGTCGCCCGAACCGATATTTCCTGTTGTTATGTTGAGGAGGCTTAAAGTTCCGTCGACAAGTCCATACGAACCCTGGTTCAGCACGTAGGCTCCGGTGGCCGGATAGATGAACGAGGGAGGTGGCGTTGTCCCGCCGTCGTCATCGCTACACGAGTTCAAGACTGACACACTCATGAGGGCCAAGGCCCATGTTTTCCAGTTTTTCTTCATTTTCTTTCAGTATGTTTGATGGATTAAACGATATTCACCATTTCACGCCCACCGTAAACAGGAAAGCCCGGCCGGGCATAGGATAGCGCGCCACAACCTCGTATTGCTTGTCAAACAGGTTCGTGGCGTCGAGACGCAGCGACAGCGTCACGGGGCGCAGCCGGAATTCGCGATAGAGCGCCGCCCCCCATTCGGCATAAGGCGCAAGGCGCGTCCCTTCGATGTGTGAGGGCAACGAAAAACGCTCAGCGACGGCGTTGGCATAGACCGCCACGCCGACCCAAGGGCTCTCGTAAGCCACGGAGGCACCGCCGGAATGTTCGGGTGTATATGGCAGTTGTTTGCCATAGGCAGATGTTCCGGGCGTGGTCCTGTCGACTACGCGTTGAAAGGCATAGCGCGCCGACAGGGCGACGAGATGGCCTCTCGCCACGGCATAACGGGCCGAGAGGGCAGCGTCGGCGCCCCACACATCAGTGAGTCCCGTGTTCGTCATGCGCCAAAGGTAGAGATTGACGGGAACGGCGGTAATCTTGTCGCGCACCGTGTTGTGATAGGCGTCGGCCGAGAAAGTCACGGCCCCCTGCCAGGCCGTCAGGGTCAGGCCTGCGCCCAGCTGGCGGGCGCGTTCGGGCAGCAGGCGCGTGCTGCCGTAATGATAATAGTAGTTCTCCGTGAACGTCGGTGGTCGATAGGTTTCCTTGTAGTAAGCACGCAAGCGAAGAAGGGCGGCCCGACGTGGACGCCACTCAACGTGGAGAGCCGGAGTCAGGCGGCTGAGGTTGCGCCCCGCCTCTCCCGCCTCTACACTGTTGGCGAACTGTTGGGCGGTCAGTGAGACAGTCGCCGTCAATCCGCCGGCGCGCCAACGCATCGCCACATTCTGCCACACAGAATGGCGACGAGCTCCGTCTTCATCCGGTTGGTTGCTGCCCAGTCTGGCGTACGCATAGTCGGTTGCCAGTGAGAGGGACAACGCTCGTAAGGGATGCCACGCCACGGCGGCTGACACGTAGGCCTCGCGCTCACGATAGTCCTGCCGGATACTACCGTCGGGATACGTGTCGTCATAGTCGGCGTAGCGGCTGTCCTGATAGGCGAATTTTGCGCGTACGGTCAAGTCGACCGTCGGCGCAAGACGGTTCCTGTAAGCCAACTGTCCGAACGCCTCGCGCGACGACTGCCGTTCGTGATTCTCTTCGTTATATAATATACGGGGACCGGGAAGTTGCCGGTGGTCATCATAAAAATACGCCTTAGCCTCAACCGACTGCCCTTCGGCGGGCAGCCACTTGGCCGAAGCCTCGGCCACCGCACGCTCCATGCGGCTGTTTTGCCGCCTGAGGCGAAGGACGTCCGGGCCGTTGGTCACGGTGTATGGGTAATTGTTCCGGGCGCGGTAGTAACTTCCTGCAACGCTCATCCCGAAGCGTGACGAAAGGCGCTGAGCGTATGCAAAGGCAGGCTCGACGTGTCCGAACGAGCCCGCAGCCAACCGGGCCGACAGGTGAGGCCGTAGGTCGGTGGGGAATGCGTTGTAGGTTTGCAGATCGACCGTCGAGGCGGCAGCGGCTTGGCGCGCCGACTGCGGAAAAGCGGACGCGGCCGCCGTGGAAAGGCGGAGCGACTGCAAATCGGCCAAGGCGAAACGTCCGACATCGACCTGGCCGCCGCGTGTGTCACCGAGAGGAATGCCGTCGTAGGCGACAAGCGTATGCGAGGCACTGAACCCACGAACTGCCACCGTTTTCAGTCCGCCGGCACCGCCATAGTCGCGCACCGTCACGCCAGGCAGTCGTCCCAATGCGTCGGCCACGGAAGTAAGACCCTGACGACGGAAGTCAAGCGTGTCGACCTGCTGCATCCAACCCGACACCTGCACGGTACGGCGCTCAGTAACGGAAGCGGCGGACAGCCTCACTGTGTCGGACAAGGCCGTCGGCTCTGCTCCCCACGACGAGGCGCAAAGGCACACAAGTCCCACGACGGTGAGACAGCGATGACACGCAGGCTCTAGCATCTTTTCGGATTTTTCTCGTAGTCGTAACACCCTCTTCCTCGAAAGGGCCACGATTTGTCAGTGACAGCAACGGCAGGTCTTCTGACTTACTCCTGCAAACACGCCTTCCCAGTTGAATCAGAGAACCAACCAGTGGCCGAAACGTAGTGTCTGCAATCAAAGGAGCTCACAGCAGCGGGACTGTCCGGGAATTGCACCCGGTTCCCTCTTCGTCAGACGGCGCAACCGCCGCCCGAACCGATGCGGGAGCAAAGATACGCAAAGGCGGGCGTCGGGGCAAGGAAATTTCCATTTTTCCGCACTCGGGAGGGGCAGTGACACGTGTTTCAGCCACCGCACCCATGCACAAAGGGCCTATGGAGTGGAATCCTGTCGCAGCGACAGATTTTTCTGTCAGCCGGATAGATTTTCATGTCAGCCGTCCCGGAAATCCTGCCAGCCGGACTGTAAACCCCGTATCCTCAAAAACAAGGACACAGCGCAGGCTCAACATAATCCACAACGGCACAAAAAACGAGCCGCCCGGATTTGCATCCAAGCGGCTCGGAACTCAATATGTGTAAAAGCTCCTCAATGCCGGCGGGCGCCTGAATTCACATTCCGGCGGCTATTCCCACCCGGCCCTTTTCTTTTTTGTGCCTTACAGTCAGCGCCTGATGAGCACGCATCGCTCTCTTAGGCGTCGATGTTGGCGTAATGCGCATTACGTTCGATGAATTCACGGCGCGGGCCGACGTCATCGCCCATCAGCATCGAGAAGACGTAGTCGGCGTCGGCGGCATTCTCGATCGTCACCTGCTTCAAAAGGCGCGTCTCAGGGTTCATTGTCGTCTCCCAAAGCTGTTCGGCGCTCATCTCACCCAAACCTTTGTAGCGCTGGGTTGTGATGCCGCTTTCAGTACCGTCGCCGTATTTCTCGATAAAGCGCTGGCGGTCGGCGTCGGTGTAGCAGTATTCCTCGACCTTGCCCTTCTTGCAACGGTAGAGCGGTGGCGTGGCAATATACAAGTAACCGTCTTGGATGATCTGGGGCATGTAACGATAGAATAACGTCATGATGAGCGTGTCGATGTGCGAGCCATCGACGTCGGCGTCAGTCATGATGATAATCTTGTGATAGCGCAGCTTGTCGATATTGGCCTCCTTGCTGTCTTCGCCCAAGCCGAAACGGACGCCGAGCGCCTGGATGATGTTGTTGACTTCGTCGCTTTCGAATGCTTTGTGCCACATGGCCTTCTCGACGTTTAGGATTTTTCCGCGCAGCGGCAGGATGGCCTGCGTGGCACGGCTGCGCCCCGTCTTGGCCGAACCGCCGGCCGAGTCTCCCTCGACGAGGAAGAGTTCGCAGACGGCGGGATCCTTCTCCGAGCAGTCGGCCAACTTGCCGGGCAGGCCACCGCCCGACATGGGGCTTTTACGCTGTACGCTCTCTCGCGCCTTTCTGGCTGCCACACGGGCCGTCGCGGCCAGGATTACCTTGTCAACGATAAGTTTGGCTTCCTTCGGATGTTCCTCCAAGTAATATGTGAGCGCCTCACCGACAGCCTGGTTCACCGCACCGGTGACTTCGCTGTTGCCCAACTTCGTTTTTGTCTGTCCCTCAAACTGGGGTTCGGCCACCTTGACTGAAATCACGGCAGTCAGCCCCTCGCGGAAGTCCTCGCCTGTGATTTCGACCTTAGCCTTTTCGAGTTGTTTGGAGGCCGTTTCCTCGGCATACTTCTTCAAGACACGGGTGATTGCCTGACGGAATCCGGCAAGGTGGGTGCCGCCTTCGATGGTGTTGATGTTATTGACGTACGAATGGATATTCTCGCTGTACGACGTGTTGTACATGATGGCAACCTCGATGGGCACTCCCTGCTTCTCGGTGTTGAGGTAGATGACATCATCAAAGAGATGGACACGGCTGGAATCGATGTAACGCACGAATTCACGGAGACCGTCCTTCGAATAGAATACTTCATGCCGCGTGTTGCCTTCGTCGTCGGGACGGAGGTCAGTGAGCGTGATAGTAATACCTGCATTCAAGTAGGCTAATTCACGCATACGGTTGGCCAGGATGTCGTACTTGTAAGTCGTGACAGTGAAAATGGTCTCATCAGGCCAGAACTGCTGGCGCGTGCCACGCTTATCAGTATCTCCAACTACCTTGACAGGATAGAGCGGGTGACCTTTGGCATATTCTTGCTGGTAAATCTTTCCGTCGCGGAATACTTGCGAAATCATGCGCTTAGAAAGTGCGTTGACGCAAGAAACACCCACACCGTGCAGACCGCCGGAAACCTTATAGGATCCTTTGTCGAACTTTCCGCCCGCGTGGAGCACTGTCATGACTACTTCGAGCGCCGAACGGTGCTCCTTTGGATGCATGTCGACCGGTATTCCACGGCCGTTATCCTGTACGATAATGGAGTTGTCCTCACAGATGGTCACGTCGATATGGGTACAGTAACCGGCCAACGCTTCGTCGATGGAGTTGTCCACTGTCTCGTAAACAAGGTGGTGCAGACCCTTTTCGCTGATGTCGCCGATATACATGGCCGGACGCTTGCGTACAGCTTCCAAGCCTTCGAGAACTTGGATGTTGCTCGCCGAATAAGATCCGGCTGTCTTCCTTTCTTCTTCCATATAGGGGATTTGATTTTTCTGTCGCTAATATCAGAGCAAAGATACGTAATTCTTGTGAAACGAACGAATAATCTCAAAAAGAATAACGCACTGCTCAACTGCTTTTTTACCCTCTATAGAGTCAACAAGCAAGTGCAATATTAAGA
>HF989167.1:0-9474 GCA_000431275.1 Prevotella sp. CAG:755
CCAAAAAGTTGCATTTATAAGTTGAACTCAAGATAAAAATGTGTGGTAATTCAAAAAGTTATGGAATGGATGCGCTCACATTCCGGACAGCACCCGACGAATGGCGCGCACTTCGTCGGGATGCGTTTCAAGACGCGTATATTCATCGGCCGGCTGTCCCATCGAAACGCCGCCGTGACGAAAACGCATCCGGCTAATCACGGTACGGCGGGCTGATGCGTGCAGCTCGTGTGCTCCGGTAGCCGTAAGTATCGACACTGCATTTGCGGCATTCACTCCACTACCGGGCATGATTGAAAGCCTGTCGCCGGCCTGAGCCACGAGTCGTGCAAGAAGGGGCAGTCCGTTGATAGCCTTGTCCGCCTGTCCGGAGGTGAGCAGGCGGTTACACCCGCAGTCGGCTATGTCCTGTAACGCCTGCTCTGGTTGCCGACAGAGGTCGAAAGCACGGTGGAATGTCACGTTGCGCCCTCCTGCGGCTGCCACCCAGCGGCGAAGTTGCAATGTGTCGACGTCGCCGTCGGGCGTAAGACTGCCAACGACCACCCCATCGGCACCAGCGTCGATCGCGCTGCGGATATCGTCCTCCATGAGGGCTGCTTCTGTCTCAGTGTATAGGAAGTCACCCCCGCGGGGACGGATGAGTACATGTACTTTCAGTCCGTCAAGACGACATGCCGCACGGATAAGCCCCAATGATGGAGTGAGCCCCCCTTCAGCCAGCCCGGAACAAAGTTCCACACGGTCGGCGCCACCGTCGCGGGCTGCGAGCACGCTGTCCCAGCTTCCCGCACAGATTTCAAGCATGGGTATTTGCATAATCACTTGGTAATAAGCTCAATGACATAATCCGGTTCAGGTTTTACTCCCGTCAGGTCGAGCACGATGCCCGCTTTACAACGCTCGAAAGAAACAGGCTTGCGGCTGACATATTCCACAGCCCGTTTCACTTTCACATCAAGCGGGAGAAGAAGCGCTTTGCGGTCAGCATTCAGCACATGGACAAAAAGCGTATCTCCTCTGCGCGTAGTGGCCCCCCATGTGTCGTCACGAACGTCTCCGGCTTGCGTGCAACGTATCGTAGCGCCATACGTGCGCATCCATTCTCCGATGCTTTTCAAACGGTCAAGTGCGGCTTGCGGCAGACGGCCGTCGGGCTGCGGACCAATGTTCAGGAGCAGGTTTGCACCCTTTCCCGCTGCGCGGACGATGTATGCCACCAGCTCTTCGACCGATTTGTAGTTCTGGTCTGCGATTTTGTAGCCCCACATGCCGTTCATTGTCTGGCAGGTTTCGAGGGGGAGGCGACTGATAGCCTGTCCGGAAAGTCCAGCCTTGTTTTCGCCGGGCAGGTCCCGTTCGAAGATTTGTATGTCTTCGCCCGGGTAAGGCTCGGAGTGGTGGTTGTTTCCTATAAGACAGGCCGGCTGCAAACGGTGGATAAGGGCGTACTGCTCGTCAAGCTGCCAGTCGAACGGTGTAGCGTCTTCGTCATGATCCCACACGCCGTCGAACCAAATGGCGCCGATGGGGCCGTAATTGGTAAGCAATTCGGTAAGTTGGGCGTTCATGAAAGCGTAATAAGCCGGCCAGTCCGTCTGTCCCTTCGGGCGATGTGTGCCGCGTCCAGTGCGCCCGAGCGGATATTCAGGCCGAGCCCAGTCGAGGTGGGAATAATAAAGATGAAGCCGGATGCCATGACGCTGGCAGGCGTCGGCCAACTCTTTGAGCACGTCGCGTCCAAAAGGGGTGGCGTCAACGATATTGTAGTCCGACTGCCTGGTTTGGAACATCGAGAAACTGTCGTGGTGACGCGTGGTGAAGCAGACATAGCCTGCTCCGGCATCCTTGATGGCCTTGACCCAGGCATCGGCGTCGAAAGCCGCCGGGTAGAACGCCCCAGCCGCCTTCGCATATTCCTTGTAGTCGAGGTTGGCGTTGTGAAGATACCATTCACCCTGCCCGAAGAGGCTGTAAATGCCCCAATGCAGGAAAATGCCGAAACGGTCGTCGGAAAAGGCCTTCCGTGCTGCAAGATTCTCAGGGGTAGGGGTGTAAGAAGATGCTGCGGGCTGGGCCGTCATAGCAGCAGTGGCGGCAAAAAAAAGAGCCAACAGGCAGTGTAAACTTTTTTTCATGGTGTTAAAATTTAATGTTTCCGGGGCAAATTTAATCTTTTCCGCGTTACTACCCGCAGCCACACGTTTATTCTTTTCGCGAAAACTGACAAAGTCTCGCTTGCAGACAAAGAGTAAAATGTCCCCGACTGACGGGAATAGCTGGAAGTGCGACAGTCCAAACGAAAGCAGTTCCAGTTTGAACGGGATGGCTGTCAGAAAGTCCACTCCGGCTAACCTGCAAAATCTTACAGCTCGCATTTCTACGTTTCGCCAAATTTATTTAACTTTGCAGCCGAAAAGAAAAAACGTCCGAAAGTTCAATCATGGCAAAAGAACTGAAAAATCTCACCAAACGTAGCGAAAACTACTCACAATGGTATAATGAGTTGGTCGTGAAAGCTGACCTCGCCGAACAAGCCGACGTGCGCGGCTGCATGGTGATTAAGCCCTACGGCTACGCTATATGGGAGAAAATCCAACATATACTGGATGAGAAATTCAAGGAAACCGGCGTGCAGAACGTCTATTTCCCCATGCTCATCCCCAAGTCGTTCCTGTCGAAAGAAGCAGAGCATGTCGAGGGCTTTGCCAAAGAATGTGCAGTTGTAACGCACTACCGCCTGAAAACAAACGAAACGGGCGACGGCGTGGTCGTAGACCCGGCTGCGAAGCTCGAAGAAGAACTGATTATCAGGCCGACGTCTGAAACTACCATCTGGAACACCTATCGTAAGTGGATACATTCATGGCGCGACCTGCCTGTGCTCTGCAACCAATGGTGCAACGTCATGCGCTGGGAAATGCGCACCCGCTTATTCTTGCGTACCAGTGAGTTCCTTTGGCAGGAAGGTCATACGGCCCATGCTACCCGCGAGGAGGCAGAGGCCCGCGCCCAGCAAATGCTGAAAGTCTATGCAGACTTCGTGGAACAGTATATGGCTATTCCGCTCATTCAGGGCGTGAAGAGCGCAACTGAACGCTTTGCAGGCGCTTTGGACACGTACACGATCGAAGCCATGATGCAAGACGGCAAAGCCCTGCAATCGGGCACAAGTCACTTCCTTGGACAGAACTTCGGCAAGGCTTTCAACGTGCAGTTCGTGGACAAAGACAACAAATTAGACTACGCTTGGGCTACAAGCTGGGGCGTGAGCACCCGTCTGATGGGTGCGCTCATCATGACGCACAGCGACGATAACGGCCTCGTACTTCCGCCACATCTGGCGCCGATTCAGGTTGTCATGATACCTATATATAAAAACAGCGAAGAACTGGCCCAACTTGACGAACGCTTCAAAGCATTGTCAGACCGTCTGCGCGCCCGCGGTATCAGCGTAAAATATGACAACGCTGACAACAAACGTCCAGGCTTCAAGTTTGCTGATTACGAACTGAAGGGTGTCCCTGTCCGCTTGGCGATGGGAGCACGCGACATGGCCGGCGGAACCATCGAGCTCATGCGCCGCGACACGCTTGAAAAGGAGGTCGTACCTTTCGACGGTATCGAGGAGCGCATAGCGGGCCTGCTTGAAGAAATTCAACAGAATATCTTCAAGAAAGCCAAGGACTTCCTTGATAGTCATATATATACGTGCGACAATTACGACGAGTTCAAGACGCGCATCAAAGACGGAGGCTTCTTCCTCTGCCCATGGGACGGAACGGAAGAGACCGAAGCCCAGATCAAGGCAGACACCCAAGCAACCGTACGGTGCATCCCCTTTGGCTATGACCAAAGCAATCCGGGCGTCGACATGGTGTCGGGAAAGCCGGCGAAATATCGTGTCATCGTGGCACGAAGCTACTAGCCGACGGCTCACCTTTCGCGTCTCAGTCGTACCCGTCAAGTCAGGTTGCATACGTGACGTGAACGAGACGGAAGCAGCGAATGAAACTTTCACCTATTTTTTAAGGAAAAGACAAATGTCATGCTCAATTTTCCCGAAAATGTGGTAAAAAAATAAACATGACTTGCAAGAGATAAAGATAAAGTATTATATTTGCAATCGCATTGCGGCAGTAGCTCAGTTGGTAGAGCATTAGCTTCCCAAGCTAAGGGTCGCGGGTTCGAGCCCCGTTTGCCGCTCAACTAAAAGCAAGATTGCAATGACGCTGATACTTGTTATCGTCCTGATTATTGGATGTGTACTGATTGCTACTGAGAAAATCAGTCACATCAACAAGGCAGCGGTTGCAATGTTCGCCGGAACTTTATGCTGGCTTCTCTATTTAATTTACGGCTCTTCTTATGTAACGTCTGAACACGCACTCGCTTTTTCCGAGTTCGTAAACGGGCGTCCCGCGACAAAAGATTTGGTTCGCGAATTTATAGCGAACTCGGTCTTCATGCGCTACGTGGCCGACGCTTGTGAACTGGTACTTTACCTGTTGGCAACGATGACGATTGTCGAAGTGTTGAGCAACAATGGCTGTTTTGACTTTTTGTCCGAATGGTTGCGCACACGCAACTGCCGCCGCCTGTTATGGCTCTCCGCAGGTATCACATTCGTTTTATCTGCCAATTTGGACAACCTGACGACTGCATGCCTGATGCTTACGGCCATACATACGCTGGTTGCCAACCGGCGTCAACGGATGATATTCGGAACAATGGTCGTGGTCGCGGCAAATTGTGGCGGTGCTTTCACCGTCATCGGCGACATGACAAGTCTTTCCCTATGGGTAAAAGGAGTGATCACGCCAACACATTACTCCGGGATGCTTTTTCTGCCTTGCCTGACAGCTACCTTAGTGACTGGCCTGCTGATGATGCGACATCTCCCAGTCCGTTTGGAGCTGGCTCAAACAGCCCCACGCTATCGCGGTGACGACACAGTACTTAACCGCACACAACGCTTATTGATGCTGCTGGTCGGCATCGGTGGTCTCTGGTTTATTCCGACGTTCCACCGCTTGACCGAGCTCCCACCGTTCGTAGGCGCATTGTGCGTGTTGTCTCTACTGTGGATCATACACGAGCTATGCAACCGGAAGTTGCTTAAAAGCGAGCAAATGGCTTCACGCAAACGCCTGCCGCTGGCCCTGCAATATGCACACATACAAACCATCCTTTTCATCCTTGGCGTGACGATGGCTATCGGTGCAGTCCAGGAGACCGGTGCGCTGCGCGAAGTGGCCGAATGGTGCACAGTCCATGTTCCTAACATTTATGTCATCGGCATTTTCATGGGCTTGCTGTCGATGTGGCTGGACGGCATCGTTGTCATGCTCGCCAACGTGTCCACATTCGCACTTCCGTCACAGACAAGCTTAGACGGCTATTTGCAATCGTTTGCCACAGACGGTAGCTTCTGGCCTCTGCTGAGCTATTGCACCGCATGGGGAGGTTCGTTGTTGACAATCGGGTCGATGGCAGGCTACGCACTCCTGCGAATGGAAAACGTTTCGCTGACATGGTATCTCCGCTTCGTGACAGGCAAAGTCCTTGTCGGCGGCCTTTGTGGCTTGATTGTTTTTGCCATCATGGCAGAGTATCTGTAAAGTAAAACCGAGTAGTAATTAAAAGATATGGGTAAAATCAGATGTGTGGGCGTCCTGACCTCAGGAGGTGATGCTCCGGGAATGAATGCAGCCATTCGCGCTGTTACACGTAGTGCCATCTGCAACGGCTTCAAAGTAAAGGGTATATATCGTGGATACGACGGCCTGATAAATGGTGAAGTGAAGCGTTTCACGACTGAGGATGTGAGCAATATCATCCAGACTGGCGGTACGATCCTGCGAACAGCTCGCTCCAAGGAGTTCGAGACTGCTGCCGGCAGGAAAAAAGCATTCGAAACATTGAAACGCGAAGCTATTGACGCGCTTATCGTTATCGGAGGAAACGGCTCTCTGACCGGTGCCCGAATCTTTGCAGAGGAATATGACATTCCATGTATCGGTTTGCCCGGTACAATCGACAATGACTTATACGGAACGGATAACACGATCGGATATGACACGACGTTGAACACAATCACGCAGTGTGTCGACAAAATCCGTGATACAGCCACATCGCATGAGCGTATTTTCTTTGTCGAAGTGATGGGACGTGACGCAGGCTTTCTGGCACAGAACAGCGCCATTGCCGCCGGAGCCGAAGCTGCAATCATACCAGAAGATTCCACCGGAAGTGACCAGCTGATCAAATTCATGGAGCGAGGAATCCGAAAGAGCAAGAAAAGTTGCATCGTCATCGTCAGTGAAAGTCCTAAATGCGGAGCTATTTATTATGCCAACCGCGTCAATAAGGAATATCCTAACTTTGACGTCCGCGTGTCCATCCTCGGTCACTTGCAACGTGGTGGCTCGCCAACGGCCCGCGACCGCATTCTGGCCAGCCGCGTCGGAGTGGGAGCCATTGAAGCTCTTGTCCAAGGCCAGCGTAACGTCATGGTCGGCATTCGCAACAATGAAGTCGTTTACGTCCCAATTGTTGATGCCGTTGGCAAGCGGAAGCCCATTGACAAACAACTGATAAAGGTTCTAGACGAATTATCTATTTGATATAACATTATGTCACAAGCAATAGGACACATTTCACAAATCATCGGAGCCGTTATAGACGTCTATTTCGACACCGAGGGCAAAAACCCGGAAGAGGTGCTGCCTAAAATCTTCGACGCGCTTGAAATTACTCGTACAGACGGTCGAAAACTCGTTGTCGAGGTGCAGCAGCATATCGGCGAAGACACTGTCCGCACCGTCGCCATGGACAACACCGACGGCTTACAGCGAGGCATGGAGGTGCGTCAATTGGGAATGCCAATCACTATGCCAGTAGGTGAACAAATTAAAGGCCGCATGATGAACGTTATCGGAGATACGATAGACGGTCTGAAAGGCCTATCACACGAAGGGGCATATCCGATCCATCGGGAGCCTCCAAAGTTTGAAGACTTAACAACATCGCAAGAAATCCTACGCACGGGTATCAAGGTTATCGACTTGCTTGAACCTTACGTAAAAGGCGGTAAAATCGGCCTTTTCGGAGGAGCAGGTGTAGGCAAGACGGTGCTGATTATGGAACTGATCAACAACATTGCGAAAGGCCACGATGGCTTCTCCGTGTTTGCCGGCGTCGGCGAACGTACCCGAGAAGGAAACGACCTGCTCCGCGAAATGCTGGAATCAGGCGTCATCAAATACGGCAAAGAATTCACCGAAGCTATGGAGCGCGGCGAATGGGACTTGTCGAAAGTAGACTACAACGAAATGGCTAAAAGTCAGGCCACGCTTGTCTATGGCCAGATGAACGAACCGCCTGGCGCACGTGCTTCGGTGGCATTGTCTGGACTGACTATCGCAGAATCATTCCGTGACGAAGGCGCTAAAACCGGCAAGGCAAGTGACATCCTGTTCTTTATCGACAACATTTTCCGTTTCACGCAGGCCGGATCCGAAGTATCCGCCCTTTTGGGACGTATGCCTTCGGCAGTCGGTTACCAACCTACATTGGCCAGTGATATGGGACGTATGCAGGAACGAATCACGTCTACCAAACATGGTTCGATCACCTCCGTGCAAGCCGTATATGTACCTGCGGACGACCTGACCGATCCGGCTCCGGCCACCACTTTCACACATTTGGACGCTACGACCGTATTGAGCCGAAAAATCACAGAACTTGGAATCTATCCAGCTGTCGATCCGCTCGAATCGACATCCAGAATCCTCGATCCGAACATCATAGGTGAAGCACACTACAACTGTGCGCAACGTGTCAAACAAATTTTGCAAAAGTATAAGGAGTTACAAGATATCATCGCAATTCTTGGCATGGACGAGTTGTCAGATGAAGACAAACTGACAGTGAATCGTGCGCGCAGGGTACAACGCTTTTTAAGCCAGCCATTTACTGTGGCCCAACAATTCACAGGACTGCCGGGTGTGATGGTCTCTATCGAAGATTGCATTAAGGGTTTCAACATGATACTCGACGGCGAAGTTGACGACCTGCCCGAACAAGCATTCCTCAATGTCGGAACAATTGAAGAAGCTATTGAGAAGGGCAAGAAGCTCCTTTCGCAGGCGGCTAACTAAGTGATAGCACTATGGACCTGACCATCATTTCCCCTGAAAAGGTTCTCTTTACAGGAAAAGTCACGAGCGTACAAGTGCCAGGAAAAGCAGGACGTTTCGAGGTTCTCGCAAACCATGCACCCATCATTTCGAGCCTTGACGAAGGAACAATCCTGTACAAGGACGATGACGAACACACCCAAGAAATCAAAAGGGGCTTTGTCGAAGTTGCGAACAACAAGGTGACAATATGCGTTGAGCTCTGACCTATGAAGACAAACAAACAGATAGTGAAATTCGCATGGACGCAAGGCTTGCTCATGGTTGTTACGGGTATACTTGCCATGCTGATAGTGCAGGCTTTCGGCGGGACATTCCCGCTCATCCCCGTGATTGGCTGTGGAAGTGCCTTACTTGGGTTCAACGTATTCGCCTTTCTGTTATATTGCAGAGTGCTACAATCCATGCCAAAGAGCGCTACGATGTATCTAATGCTGGTCAAAGTAATACGAATGCTTCTTTGCATAATGTTCATTGCTGCATACGGAATGTTCGACGGTCCGTCGCTCATGACTGTCGCTGCAACAATTTTGGCGTTATACTTGGCTGCTTTGGTACATGGAAGCATCTTTTACGTTCGCATGGAGAAAAAATTAAAAGAATCAGTATGAAACACACATATATAATAAGTTTCATCGCCGCCTTACTTGGATTCTTCTGCGGGATTCCAGCTGCTGCGTCTGATGCGGAATACGAGGAAATAGACGTAAAGGAGGTGGTATTAGGCCACATGAGCGATGCGCACGAGTGGCACATTACCACATGGAACGATGTCCACGTAACGATTCCCCTGCCCGTTATCGTGCGCAGCGAGACAAGCGGATGGCATGTGTTCAGTTCTGCCCGCTTCCATGACAACGCAGACGGAATCTACGAAAGCTTTTATGAAAATTCCGAAGATGGAAAAGTCTATGAGAAAACGCCTGCCGGAGACGTCAGACCGCTTGATATCTCAATCACAAAGAACGTCCTTCAATTGTGGATCGTCGCAGCTTTGATGCTGGGTATCTTCCTTGGATGCTCCCGCTGGTACAAAAAGAAGAAACCGAGCGACAATGCACCGAAGGGCTTTGTCGGAATGATGGAAATGTTTGTGATGTCAATACATGACGACGTCATCAAAGCGAACATCGGCGAGAAGCACTACCGCTTTTATGCTCCGTATTTGCTGACCGCATTTTTCTTCATCTTTTTCAGCAATTTGCTCGGACTCGTCCCAATCTTTCCTGGTGGAGCAAACCTGACGGGTAACATCGCCATCACGCTCTTCCTT
>HF989167.1:9527-11019 GCA_000431275.1 Prevotella sp. CAG:755
CCGTCAACCTGTTTGGCAACAGGCACTATTGGAAAGAAATCTTTTGGCCCGAGGTACCACTAATGCTCAAATGCCCCATCCCATTGATGCCGGTCATTGAGTTCTTCGGCATTCTGACGAAGCCGCTGGCACTGATGGTCCGTCTGTTCGCCAACGTCATGGCCGGCCACTCGATTATCCTGTCGCTGACGTGTATTATCTTTGTCACATGCCAAATTGGCATTGGCATAGGTGCTACGCTCAGTACAGTCAGCGTCGTGATCCTCATTTTTATGAACACACTTGAACTGCTGATCGCGTTCATTCAAGCCTATGTTTTCACCATGTTGAGCGCCGTCTTCATCGGACAAGCTCATCAAGAAGCTCACTCATAAACAAGAGAATATACAAAACAAGTAACTAATCCTAAAAAACAAGAGACTATGATTTCGTTAATGTTGTTACAAGCAGCCGCAGTTGGTTTGGCTAAGTTGGGTGCAGGTATAGGTGCTGGTATTGCTGCCATCGGTGCTGGTTTGGGTATCGGCAAGATCGGTGGTTCTGCCATGGAAGCCATCGCCCGTCAACCCGAAGCTTCGAGCGATATCCGCTCCAACATGATCCTTGCGGCAGCCTTGGTCGAAGGTGTCGCACTTTTCGCTGTCATTGTGTGCGTGCTTTGCATCTTTATTAAATAAGGAAAGAAATGCCATCCTTTTTCACCCCGGACTTCGGGCTGCTCTTCTGGATGTTCATCACGTTTTTGGTGGTGCTCGTCGTTGTGGGCAAATTTGGTTTTCCAGCAATCGTAAAGATGGTGGAAGAACGAAAAGCCTATATAGACGAATCACTGAACAAAGCGCGTGAAGCGAACGAGAAGCTGGCCAACATACAGGCTGAAAGCGAGCAAATACTCAAAAAAGCCCGAGAACAGCAAGCCCAGATACTTAAAGAAGCGATGGCAACTCGTGATAATATAGTCAAAGACGCCCAAATCAAGGCCCAGGTGGAAGGCCAGCGCATCCTAGACGAGGCCAAAGACCTCATCCGCGTTGAAAAAGAAAATGCCCTTAAAGACATCCGCGAACAGGTGGCCGACCTCTCCATCCAGATAGCCGAGAAGATGTTGCGCAAAGAACTGAAAAAAAGTTCAGAGCAAACAGAAATGATTGACCGTCTGCTAAACGAGATTGTCACTAAAAATTAAGCAACCGCTATATGGACATCGGTATCATATCTAGCCGCTACGCAAAATCGCTCTTAGCGTACGCCACAGAAGAGAAGAAGGAGGAACGTCTCTATCGCGAGATGGAGATGCTTTCCCAGTCGTACCAAGAAGTCCGTGAACTGTCAGCCACCTTGTCCAACCCCGTGTTGGACAAGGTGACGAAACTCGAACTTCTGAATACAGCTGCGGGGGGCGATACCTCTAAGGTCTTCAAGCGGTTTGTCCAGTTAGTCATCAAGAACGGACGCTTGGAAATGATGCCTTTCATAGCCCGTTCCTACCTCA
>HF989167.1:11069-20192 GCA_000431275.1 Prevotella sp. CAG:755
AAAAAAATATGACAGCCGGCAGCCTGACTGTACCTGTCGAGATCAATTCAAAAACGTTCGAACGTCTGACAAAAGTCATCGAAAAGAAGACCCGCCAAAAAGTCCAATTTTCTGTAAAAGTCGATCCGGAAATCCAAGGAGGATTTATCGTCGAATACGACACATACAGACTCGACGCCAGCCTCCGGACGCAGTTGAATCAATTGAGACGGCAATTATGCCGTTGAAAACAAGCGAAGGAAGATTTTGATAAAAACAACGAACAAGTAAGAAATTGTATGCCAAATAACATCAAGCCCAGCGAGGTCTCGGAAGTACTCTTGCAACAACTGAAAGGAGTCAACACCAGTGTTGGCTTTGAAGAAGTCGGCACAGTACTTCAAGTGAGCGACGGCGTGGCACGCCTTTACGGATTAAAAAACGTAACGGCCAACGAACTCCTTGAATTCGAAAACGGGACGATGGCCGTAGCCATGAACTTGGAAGAGGACAACGTTGGCGTCGTACTATTGGGTCCCACAGAAGGAATCGAAGAAGGTATGACGGCCAAGCGTACAGGCAAAGTCGTGTCGATCGAAGTCAATGAGAACATGTTGGGGCGAATCATCAACCCGCTCGGCCAGCCCATTGACGGTGGAGCCCCCATCGACGGCGAGCGTTTCCTGATGCCCCTTGACCGCAAGGCTCCCGGCGTGATTTACCGCCAGCCAGTGAACCAAGCGCTCCAAACCGGCATCAAAGCCATCGACTCGATGATCCCCATCGGCCGAGGCCAGCGCGAACTGATTATCGGTGACCGACAGACAGGCAAGACCGCCATAGCCATTGACACCATAATCAATCAGAAACAAAGTTTTGAGAGTGGTGACCCGGTCTACTGCATCTATGTGGCCATTGGACAAAAAGCCTCGACGGTGGCCAACATCGTCAATACGCTCAAATCCCATGGCGCAATGCCCTACACGGTTGTCGTTTCGGCCACAGCTGCTGATCCCGCCGCGCTGCAATACTATGCTCCTTTTGCCGGCGCCGCCATCGGCGAGTATTTCCGCGACCGTGGTAAGCACGCCCTTGTCGTTTACGACGACCTGTCGAAACAAGCAGTCGCCTATCGCGAGGTTTCCTTGATCCTGCGCCGTCCGTCCGGCCGTGAGGCGTATCCCGGTGATGTGTTCTACCTCCACTCCCGCCTTCTTGAACGTGCGGCCAAAATCAACGCCCAGGACGAGGTGGCCCAGCAAATGAATGACCTGCCCGAAAGCATGAAAGGGAAAGTCGTCGGCGGAGGCTCGCTCACCGCACTACCGATCATCGAGACGCAGGCCGGCGACGTGTCTGCCTACATCCCGACAAATGTGATCTCCATCACAGACGGACAGATCTATCTCGACACCAACCTCTTCAACAGCGGAACGCGACCGGCCATCGACGTCGGCATCTCGGTATCGCGTGTGGGTGGAGCCGCTCAGATAAAGAGTATGAAAAAAGTCGCGGGCACACTGAAAATCGATCAGGCACAATATCGTGAGCTTGAAGCATTCTCAAAATTCTCGTCAGACATGGATGCGGTAACAGCCATGACCCTCGATCGAGGACGAAAGAACAACCAACTTCTCATTCAAGCCCAGTATAGCCCGATGCCTGTCGGGGAACAAGTAGCCATACTCTATTGCGGCACGCACGGACTGCTCGCCAACGTCCCGCTTGAAAAAGTCCACGAGTTCCAAGAGAACTTCCTGCAAGTACTCCGTACTAACTATAAGGCGGAAGTCCTCGACGAGCTGACACAGGGCAAACTGACTGAAACGATCTGCCAGACCATTGAAAAAGTGGCCGCAGACATTGCGGGACAATACAAGTAAAAGCCATGGCATCACTGAAAGAGGTTAAAACGCGCATCACGTCTGTCCAAAGCACACGTAAGATTACGAGTGCCATGAAGATGGTTGCTTCGTCGAAACTGCACAAAGCGCAACAAGCCATTGAAAACATGCGACCCTATGAGACTCAGTTGGCTCACATCATGTCAGCGTTCGTCAATGGGGCGCAGGGCGACGTTTCTTCTCCTTTTTCAGCTCAGCGCAGCGTGCAGAATGTGGTGCTTATTGCCGTATCGTCGAACGGAAGTCTTTGTGGGGGCTTCAACGCCAACTTGATAAAGAAAGTTCGAGAGACGATTAAGGAATACCAGGCGCAGCATGTCGACATCCGGGTTATTCCATTCGGACGTAAGGTGGCCGATGCTTTGTCGAAGGAGGGCTTTTCTTTCGACAGCGACCACTCTTCCATGCTCGAACATCCTTCATACGAAGACGCCGCAGTTATCGTGCGCAACCTGATGAAAGAGTTCGTCGAAGGCACAGTAGATCGTGTAGAACTCATCTACCACCATTTCAAAAGCACTTCAACGCAAACTTTGGAGCGCGAGGCCTTACTTCCCGTGGAGCATACCACGCCGAACGAGGATGCCTCGACAGGCAACGACCTTGACTATATCATCGAGCCTTCGGTGGAAGAAATCATGGCGGAGCTGGTACCCCAGACGCTATGTCTGAAATTATACACAGCCTTGCTCGACAGTGTAGCCAGCGAGCATGCTGCCCGTGTCGTAGCCATGCAAGTAGCCACGGACAATGCGGACGAACTGTTAAGAGACTTGACGCTCACGTATAACAAGACGCGGCAACAGGCCATCACGACCGAATTGCTTGATATCGTCGGAGGAAGCATGCAATAACCATCCAGTTTTAAGATCATAGACTAAGTAAGTGGCGTACGTGCGGCAATCGCATGTACGCCGCTTTTTTGCTGCCGTTCTCACCGCTCGTCCATACCTCGCCTGCTTTCAGTATGGAAATACCGGCGTCTCAGGTCCGTAAAATCCGGTGTCGATACGCCTATGCCTGCTTGCGGCTGCCGAATTGTTTTGCGATCCAGGAGGATAGTCGTATCTTAGCGCTCCGAATTAGGACAATGGATAGGAGAGGCCCCATGACAGAACGGACATCGGACGAACTGCGCGAGAAACTCTGCAAACGTATCAATCGGGATAAAGTGCTTGCCATCTATCAAAGCTGTGATTTGCGTGACGCTCTATCCGACGACGGGCGTCTGTGGCGCTTGGTCTTCGATGCGGACGAGCGGGTGGCCGCACATGCCGCATGGGTGATTTCGCACCTTGTCGACCGGAACAGGTTGTACCTGTCCACCGACCAGACAGGCAACTTGATCGAAGAGGTTTTGTCTACGGTTCACGAAACAAAGCGCCGCCTGTTGCTTAGCGTATTGATGCATGCGAATTTCGGCGCGGAGACGTTTCGTCCCGTATTTTTTGATCATTGCATGAAGACGATGACAAGTGCAGAGGCATCAGTGGCCGTCAGGGTGCTTTGTATGAAATTAGCCTATGCACAATGCCGTTTCTCCGCAGATTTGCTTGCGGAGTTACGTGCCACAGTGGAACTTATGTCCCCGTCTTCGTTGTCGCCAGGACTGAGGGCCGCGCGGCGTAGTGTGCTCGCCGGCATTAGCCGTGCACTAAGCAAGTTCAGCTGAACCGGACTCGATTATTCTTCCCGGCCGACCGGATTTTCTGTCAGCCGGGAAGATTTTTCCAGCCGACGACTCACTTTTCCGGTCGGACAGCTGGAGTATATGTCCGCACTTGGTAACTGCTTTTATCGGCTTGATGAATGAAAAAACATTCAGATACACCAGACGGAAACGGCGCGCCAGGATTAAAATATAGTCTCTGCCTTGTGATGCAGTTTTTCAACTTTTCTTCCTTAATTTAATATGTTTCCAAACGCCTAATGCATTTGGTGACATGTCATGACAGAAAATGCGGCCTGCATGTGCGGCAAGGTTACGAACGGAAGGGCCGTAACCTTAGAGTTGCGCAGATGGCGATCAGTTCTCTGCCGGCGGAAGGAGATTGTCCGCACCTTCACCCCGGACATACATGCTTTCATAATTGATTGTCAGGCGTTTGAATGCCAGCACGAAGTCCGTACCTAACGAGCCAAACCCGCCGCACGATAAGTCAACGTCTGTCTGCCGGAGAGTGACTGACTGGTCAAATAGCCGGAGCGAGAACTCCGGCAGGGTGTACACTTCTCGCGGCTTGATGCCGCCGAATCCACCGCAAAACGTAGTGCGTTTTTCCAAGCCGCTGACCAGTTCCGGGTATTGCTGGATGAAAAGGCCTGCCAAAGTGCTTTTCACATTTCCCGTATCGAATGTGATTACGTTAGGCTTTCCCTGAATTTCAACCCTTATTTGAGGAATGTTAGAGGATATGTACATATTAGATGGCCCGGCACTAATTTTGTGTGGAAACAGAAACGTGCGCGACTCGTTGTCGATGACAACTTCTTTCACGTCTCGTATGAAATGGTAACCCAGTACTCCGTTGAACGTGAACACGCTATCGAGTTGAGGATCGGGAGGAGCCACCATGAAAACAGGGTGGTAGTAGGTGATGTCACCGACGCGAAGCGAATCTGCCGTAGCCAGCTTGACAAGGCCTATGGATACGCCCGAAACGGGAACGGAATCCGTGAGTATCTTCAAGCCGACTTCTTTGGCATACGCTTCGGTGACAAAGTTTCCGAACGAGCATCCGGTGTCGAAAATAAAGTTTTTGGTGATACCGTTTACCTCTACGGGAATTTGGAAATGTACGCCTCCCCCTGCGGCTTCAACTTTCATCGGTACGCGGACATCGTGTGCAGGCCGGCTAAGCGATGGAGGAGGCACAGAAGCCAAAGCCGTTCCGACACGTTCGAAGAATACATACGGAGACAGCTCGGCAGGAGACAGCTTGCCTCTCAGCTGTCTGACCAGTTTTTCTCCGGTCGAACCTCCTTCGGCATAACGCCCCATGTTAAGCTGGTTCATGGCGAATAGGGCTGCAAGGCCCAACGAATTGTCAGGTCCCAGTTCGGACTGGTAGTAGCGCAGCAGGCTGTCGAGCGCTGAGGAAGCATCTTCCAGCCGATTGAAACCAATGCCGAGTTGTGCGTGACTCAACAAGTGGAGCATGGAGACACTCACTGAATCGCTCAAACGGGGATATTGCTCTTTCAGAAAAAACAAGTCGCCCGTGGTGAGGATTTCGGCCAATTTATTGTCGGCTCGCGTCTGCGCGCGCAGTGGAACGAAAACCATGAGGATTATAGCGAAAAAGAGCACGGTTTTCAGAGGCGCTGTTCTCAAAATATGTGTCGTCATAATACGGTTGGAGTAGGGGGATAAAAAAGATTGCGCAATCTTTTTGAATAGATTGCGCAATCTTTTTGAAAATCGAGGTATATTACATCTTAGCAGAGCTTGCGTGCACCGTCGCCGATGACGACGTCGATGACGATAGGCTCTTTGCCGAATTTTTCCTTATAGCTCTTCTTTGCGGTTTCGATGAAGTTATCATACAGCTCGTCGCTTACCAAGTTGATGGTGCAGCCGCCGAAACCGCCGCCCATGATGCGAGAACCCGTCACGCCGCAACTCTTGGCCACGTCGTTGAGGAAGTCTATTTCGGGGCAGGACACCTCGTACTCCTTGCTCAGTCCGTAGTGGGTCTCGAACATCTTCTTGCCGACTTCTTCGTAGTCGCCTTCTTCGAGAGCCACGCACACTTCGAGCACGCGGTATTTCTCGCCGATGACGTACTTAGCACGCAGTGCGTCTTCCTCGCTCACTTCGCTGCGCACCTCGTCCAACATGTCATAGGTGGCATCGCGCAGCAATTCCACTTCGGGGTGGTGTTTCTGAATAGCGGCAACCACATTCTCGCAGCTCTTGCGACGGTCGTTGTAGGCCGAGGAAGCCAAGTCGTGCTTCACCTGTGAGTTGAGCAGGACGAGTTTGTAACCTTTCGGCTCGAATGGGAAGTATTTGTATTGCAGGCTGCGGCAGTCCAGGCGCATGAGACTACCGGCCTTGCCGAATACGGAGGCGAACTGGTCCATAATGCCGCAGTTGCAACCAATATAGTTGTGCTCCGTGGCTTGACCGACTTTAGCCAGCGTGAACTTGTTAATCTTGTTCTCGCCGAACATGTCGTTCAAGGCAAACGCATACGTGCTTTCGAGCGCGGCCGACGAACTCATACCTGCTCCGAGGGGCACATCGCCTGCAAAAGCCGTGTTGAAGCCTTCAACGGGCACGCCGAGCTTCATCATTTCGCGGCAAACGCCGTAGATGAAACGGAAGTGCGTCGCGCTGGGACCTTTTTCGTCGTCCAGGCTGAATTCAACGTAGTCTTTCAGGTCGATAGAGTAGGCGCGTACGTTGCGGGTTCCATTAGGTTTCAACTCGGCAATCACCCTCTGCTGCACGGCGCCGGGGAACACGAATCCCCCGTTGTAGTCCGTGTGCTCGCCGATGAGGTTGATGCGTCCGGGGGAGGCATATACTGAGCCTGTGCTTCCATCGAAATGTTCGATGAAGCGGCTTCTTACGTCTTCAATTTTCAGTCTCATGATAGTATGTTTTTAGGGTTAAATGAGGTACATTATTCAGTAGGGATGTCCTTGTTGACGTTCTTGCTTCCGACGAGAGCGTAGAACAGGACATAAGCTGCGCAGAAGATGACGACAATGTAGCTTGTCATGTACGAATGGGTCATGTCTGCCACCCATGCTTGGATAGCCATCATCACGGCGCAACCGAACACCATCGTCATGAAGGCACCCGAAGCCACGGATGTGTATTTGCCCAAACCTTCTACGGCCATATTGAAGATACCGCCCCACATCACAGAAGTGCACAGGCCGACAAGGAGGAAGGCAAAGATGCCAACAGGGACTTCGGCCCAAATCAATGTGAGGTTGGCCCAATCGATGCCAGGCACTTGGGCCGTCCAAGTTTCAGGTGCCAGCATACCGAATGCCACGAGGATGATGCTGGCAGTCGACACCACGGTGATCATCGCCTTGCTCGACACTTTGCCTCCAATGGCTCCACCGACAAAACGGCCGATAAGCATCATCAGCCAATAGACAGCGACGATCAGGCCCACCGTACCGGCGTCCATGCCTAAGCCAGGCGTGGCAGCATCGACAGGCGTAGAAAGATACTGCTGGATGAAGTTAGGCACGCCCACCTCAATGCCCATGTAGAGGAAGATGGCAAGAATACCGAGTTTGAAGTGACGGAATGAAAAAGCGCTGTAACGGTCTTTGACGGCCGCTTTCACTTCGGTTTGCTGTTCCGGTTCTTGAATCTTCGAGAAAAGGATGACGATGAATGCCACCACAAAAATACCGAGGGCAATCATCAGTGCAGGTGTAGCATCTGCGATTTTGGCTTTCGTCACATCACCAATGAGTGCTCCCATCAGGATATAGACTGCCACGGCGGCCGTACTGTTAAATACACCTCCGATTTGGATGAGCTGGTTTCCTTTATTGCCACCACCGCCAAGGATGTTGAGCATCGGGTTTACCACAGTGTTCAGCATGCACATGCAAAGACCGGCGATGAACGCACCTGCAAGGTAAACACCAAAAGCCACATTGATGGATTCGGCCTTTCCGCTCAACCATTGAATGAGGATACCGACAATTCCTACAAGCAAGGCGATGAGAGCTGTCTTTTTGTAGCCGACTTTTTTCAGTAGCATACCTGCTGGCACACCCATTACCAGATAGGCGATAAAGTTACCGTAGTTACCAATTTGGGCGAGCACATTCGACACGCTGCCTTGATTTTTAATAATGGTAGCCATCGGAGTGCAAAGATTGGTGACGAAGGCAATCATTGCGAACAGGGCAATCATAATGATGATTGCGCCCCATTGTTTCTTTTGTTGACTCATGGTCTTTAAGTGATTTTTTACGGTTAGTATTGATTGATTAAGTTATTTGTCCGTGCCGAATTTATAAATCGTCTTCTGACTGTAAACTTCCCCGGGGTGCAACACGACGCTCGGGAAGTAGGGACGGTTCGGGCTGTCAGGGAAGTGCTGTGCCTCGAAGCATACCGCACTGCGCCGCGGGAATGTCGATCCGTGTTGCCCTTCGTAGCCATCGGCCCAATTGTCGGTATAGAACTGGATACCCGGCTCCGTCGTGTAAACCTCCATTGTGCGCCCACTGACAGGTTCGGTCACTTTGGCGGCAAAAGTCAGCTCACCCGGCTCGTGCTTGTTGAGCACAAAACAATGGTCGTAGCCCGCGCCGTTCCTGATTTGTTCGTCGTCCGCGTCGATCTGGTCGCCGATAGCGCGCGGTGTGGTGAAGTCGAACGGAGTTCCCTTCACTTTAAGAATTTCGCCGGTCGGTATAGACGTGTTGTCGATAGGTACGTAAAAGTCGGCGTTGATTTCGCAAATAAGATTTTCGATGGTTGGGGTGGGGTTGGCTATACCCGCGAGTGAAAAAAAGCCATGGCTGGTCATGTTGACCACTGTCTTCTTATTGGTTTTCCCGTTGTACTCGATGATGAGTTCGTTGTCGTCGCTGAGTGAGTAGCGCACTGTCATCGAGAGTTCGCCCGGGAAGCCTTCTTCGTAGTAAGCCGACACGTAGCGGAGCACAAGGGTCTGCTGGTCGATTTGCTCGGCGTCCCAGACGCGGGCGTGGAAGCCTGTGGGTCCGCCATGCAGGTGGTTGGGACCGTTGTTGACTGCGAGGTGATATTCCTTACCGTTCATCGTGAAACGGCCTTTACAGATGCGGTTGCCATACCTGCCGACAAGAGTACTCAGAAACGGTTCGGGCGAATGAATGCAGCCGTCTATGTTGTCGTGCCCTTGGATGACATTGGCCATGTGGCCGTCGCGGTCGGGCACCATGATTGCCACGAGGGCACCACCGTAGTTGGTGATGGCTACTTCCATTCCGTCACTGTTTGTCAGGATAAACAAATCCGTTTTCCGGCCGTTTATCTCTTTTTGGAAGTCTTCTCTTTTCAGTCCGCAAAGGGGCGATTGGTTCTTTTCCATGATATTGAGATGTTAAGATTAATCTTCTTGCAAATTTGCTCAAAAGATTTTGAATATGCAAAACTGAGGCACAAAAAAAACTGTTATTTTGTGTAATCACTGACAGGCAAGACTGCAAAACGTCTTGTCGCGTGACTTTATATATAATGATTATCCGCATGTTGTCCGTCTGTATG
>HF989168.1 GCA_000431275.1 Prevotella sp. CAG:755
GGGGACGGGATTCTTTTTTGCGGCGTGACGGCGTACATGATTCATCTGTCCTGTCCGTTTCGTGCCCCACGTCTCATGTCTTGGCTTTTTCTTCGTTTATATAATTGGAAACAGAGTAAGTTGTACGTCTTTGATAAAACAAAGGTAAACGGTCAGTTTCTTTTCAGAGAAACAGTATGGATGGTGGAGAGCGGATAGGTGATAACTTATTTGACAATTGTTCCCTCATTTTATTTAGATATCATTTCTTCTTACGCTGAATACCGTATGTGGCATATCTATTCCGCGATAGCGAACGACAGTGGTATCGACTAATCTCATGCCAATACGGATTGCAACTTTTTGAGATGCAATGTTTGTATCTCGTATAATGGAATATAAGGCGTCAAAGTGTAATTCATTAAATCCATATTCGCGGCAAGAAGTTGCAGCTTCAGTAGCATAACCGTTATGCCAATACTTATATGCAAGTAAGTAGCCGATTTCAGGAACTTGTAGTCCTTTGTATTCCTGCATGGTAATGCCGCATTGACCTATCATTTCGCCTGACTTTTTATTAACCACTCCCCATAAACCAAAGCCGTATTCCTTATATCGTCGCAATTGCTTTTGCATCCATGCTATTGTCTCTTCATCGTTGAATGCTCCATTGTACGCATACATACTTTTTCATCCTGCAGTATTAACGACAAAGCGTCCATATCCGAAAGGTTCATTTCCCGTAATTGCAGTCTGTCTGTGTTTAATGTGATGTGCTTTGTGTAGTTCATACGATGCTTGTTTTTCAGGCTAATTTCTTTATGCCGTTAGTTCGCAATAAAACTCTTATGTGTGGAGTCTGGCGATGATTATACATTTCCCGGACATTATAATGTATGAAAGTATCCCTAGGCCTGTTGCAAGGTGCGGCGGTATTCGGAGGGAGATATGTGGGTGGCTTTCTTGAAGAAGCGTGTGAGGTGCGGCTGTTCGACGAAGTTTAGACGCTGCGCTATTTCGGTGATGGTGAGGCTGGGTTCGGCTAGGAGCACTTTGGCTTCCGCCACGAGTTGCTCGTCGATTAACTGTTTTGGAGTCTTTCCGGCCATGTGTTGAGCCGTGATGCGGTTCAGGTAGCGCGGCGAGATGCAGAGCCGGTCGGCGTAGAAGTTGACTTGGTGTTCGTGCGAGCCGTGTTCGCGTACCAATTGCATGAAGCGATGGCAGAGGGCCTGTGTGCGGCTGTATGGGCGGCTGAGTGCCTGCTTCTCGGGAATTGTATTGAAAAGCCACATGAGCAGGCTCTGCATGTAGTTGAGTTCTAATTGCCTGCGGAAGTCCGGTTCGTTCTGCTCGAAGAGCATTTCTCCCATATTGAACCACAAGTTGAGTTCGCGCCATGTTTTTTGGCTGCGTTCGTCGGGTGTATGGACATAATGCGGATGGTCGTGGGCATAGTCGAAATAGGGCGTGTCGATGGGGCGCATGGCCCGGAGAAACACTTCTGTCGGGAATAGCAGCGCACGGCAGTGGAAGCTGGCGTCCGCAGACATTCTTTGTACAAGGCTACCCGTCAGGAAGATGAGTTCTGTTTGGGGGCAGAGGTCGTAGCGCTGTGCACCGGTCGAGATAACGGCCTGTCCGTTCGTACAGGCCAAGTAGAGACCGCAGCGCACATGACGTGGGGAGCGGTCCAGTCCGCTCAGGTCGGTGTGCGACAGGCGGACAGACGTTGTGTCGGACGGAAGCTCGTGTTCCATGTATGAAGTCGTTTTTCAGAATGCAAATATAGGTGTTTTATGCGGATTCTGTTGCTTTTGTTCTGATTCTGGTATGTTTTGTGCGAGTTTCGCCATGCTGTCTACCTGATTTGTCTCGTAATTTTGCAGTCAGAATGTAAAAAGAAGCTATGTCGAAGTCACACTGCTATAATTCAAAGACATTTTTACTCTTTTATTTGGGCCTGCTGAGTGCGTTCGGGCCGTTTGTGATGGATATGTATTTGCCGTCGCTGCCTTCGATGACGGGTTATTTCCATACGTCAGCCTCGGCTGTCCAGTGGGGGCTTACCAGCTGCATGGCAGGGCTTGCCATAGGGCAGCTCGTGTTCGGAATGCTGAGTGATGCCTATGGGCGCCGGCGCCCCTTGTTCGTGGCTTTGTGCCTTTTCTTGCTTTCCACAATGGGCTGCCTTTATGCAGGCACCATCGGGGAGTTCGTCGTTTCACGTTTTGTACAGGGGCTGGCTGGTGCCGGAGGCGCAGTGCTGTCCCGCTCGGTGGCAGCAGACCGTTATTCGGCCCGTGAATTGGCAGCAGTGTTGGCAGTTGTAGGTTCCATCAATGGTGTGGCTACGGTGGCAGCTCCTGTGGCTGGCGGGCTGCTCGACGCTGTAGCCGGCTGGCAAGGCATATTCTGGTTCCTTTTCACTTTGGGTCTGTTGCTGGTGGGTGCCACATGCCGCTTCCGCGAAACCCTTTCCCCTTCGTGCCGTAAGCCTTGGTCTTTCCGTGAGGTACGTGCAGGTTTCCTTAGCGTCCTGCGTAACCGCAGCTATGTGTCTAATGTCATGCAGTATGGTTTGTCGATGGCCTTGCTGTTCACTTATATCTCGTCGGCACCGTTCATCATGCAGCACCACTTCCACCTTTCACCTCTTACGTTCAGCCTGTTTTTTGGTGTCAACGCCTTGGCCATGGTGGGGGCTACGGGGCTGTCCGCGCGTTTCGCGCATATGGCGAGGGCGCTTCACGTAGCCTCGCGCGGACAGTTCATTTTCGGTCTTTCGTTATGCGTGGCGTTGGCTGCGGGTTGTCCGTTTTGGGTATACGAACTGCTTGTATTTGTGCTGCTGGCAGCAGTGGGGCTCGGGTTCACGGCTTCCAATGCCTTGGCCATGGACAGCGAGCGCGACCGCGCCGGTGTGGCTTCGGCCCTGTTGGGTGCGGCGGGCTTTGCCGGCGGTGTGGTGGTGACGCCTCTTGTGGGATTGGGCGATATTCTCATGACCACGGGGCTGCTTCTCGTTGCGCTTTCCATGTCCTCGTGGTTACTGCTGCGTCGTGCGACACGTTTTTGGGCATTTCCTACGGCTGTCGGGCGTTGATGCTTACATGTTTCGTGGGTGGACTATCATGTTCCTCCATGCCGTTTTTCGTTGATGCTGTGCTGTGATTTCCCTATCACTCCCCATACGTACATCCCCGCTTGATTGTTGCGTCAGCATTATCAAGCGGGGATGTACGTATGGGTGTGGAGCGATCAGAGTTTCCGTATGACATAGGCGGCGAGGAAGCAGCCGAATGTGGCAGGCATGTAGCTGACGGTGCCGGCGGTTGTTTTCTTGTTTCTCTCGCCTTCTACGGTCATGACGGCTGCGCGGTCGGCCTGCTCGGTGGAGAAGACGACGGGGAGTTTCCAGCCGCGCAGTCCTGCGCGGGCCAGGTTGTGGCGGACTGCCTTGGCCAGTCCGCAGTGGAACGTGCGCCAAAGGTCGTCTTGACGGATCTGCGTGATGTCCGTCTTCGCCCCGGCGCCCATCGACGAGACGATGGGTTGGTGTCGGCGCAGGGCCTCAATGAGCAGGGCGCATTTGGGGGCAATGGTGTCGATGGCGTCGACGATGAAGTCGAAGTTCTCGTCGAGGAGGGCGGGCATATCGTCGGGCGTGAGATACGCAGCGCGGACGTCGAGGTGGAGGCGGGGATTGATGTCGAGGAAACGGCGGGCGAGGACGTCCACCTTTTTCTGTCCGACGAGGGAGTGGAGGGCCGGTAGCTGGCGGTTGATGTTTGAAGGGGCCACGCAGTCAGCGTCGATGAGGGTCAGTCTTCCGACACCTGCGCGGCAGAGCATCTCGGCGGCATAGGCGCCCACTCCGCCTGTCCCGACCACGGCTATCGAGGCGCGGGCCATCCGTTCGCAGCGTTCTTCGCCGAGCAGCAGGCGGGTGCGTTCTTGCCAGTTTTCGTCGGGTGTGAGGGTCATTCGTGTGGGGCTGAGGGTGAGAGGGCGGCACTGAACGACGAGGGGTGTACTTCTGCCGATCCGTATTGGTCGGGGTAGATGACGAGCAGGCTCCGGCTTGAAAAATAGCGTTCCAGGAGATCGGGCAGGGTGTCGAGCCGCTGCTTGTATGAGAGGGTTCCGCGGCGTGCTGCGACAACCGCGACGAGGTGGTCGGACGCCACGTGGCTTGCGATGCTGACAAGGTTGCTCCAATCGGTGAACACTACGCCGTTATAGGTGCGGTCGTCGTGGCGTTCCTGCATGACACGGGTGATGCCGTCGAGTGTCTTGGGGTGTGCGTAGAATGTGATGCGCCCGTCGAGTTGCCCGGCGATGCGCGCGATGCGGTCGATCCAGCGCTGGAATCCGACCTCGAACTGCGCCTTCGACGGGACGAGCACATGGATGCGCCGCAGCGTGTTGAACGGCACTGTGCAGCGTAGCACCGAGATCTGCCGGTCGATGCCGGCGATGAGCGTCTGGGCCACGCGGCCGTAGTAGATGTCCGACAGGTGTTGCCGTTGGTGCAGGCCAATGATGATTTCCGTGGCGCGGAATTCTTTCATTGCATGGATCAGGCCACTGGTCACGTTGACAGCCCAGCGGCTTTGCGTTTCCATCTTGATGTCGACGGCGGCCGCCATGCTGACCGCTTTGTCCAACATGCGCAGCCCTTGCGCGCGGGCTTTTTCGCTCTCTGCGTTGTCGAGGACCACGTTGACCGCTACGAGTGGCATGCCCCGCTTGTGGGCGCCTATCAGGGCGAGGGCCACGAGCGAACTGACCGTCGAGGGATTGTGAAGCGCAATCATGATTTTCTCTTCGTCCTGCGTCTGCTGAGTGCCGGTTTCTGCATGTAGGGCGAGCTCCTTTGCCGCGTGTTCAGTGGCGAACGAGCTGATGATGCACGAGAAGAGGATGAGCATGACGATGGCGTTCATCACTTCGTCGCTCATCAGGGGCTGTCCCGGAGCCACATAAAGGGCCGTGCCCACCATCACCATGGCCAGCGCGCCGGCCGCGTGCCCGTTGCTCAGGCCGAACATCATCCAGCCTGACGCCTTGTCCCAGCGGAAGAACCGCCGGCAGATCCATGCCGCCAAACCTTTTGACGCGGTGGCTGCCACCAAGATCACCAACACGACCCATAGCGTGTGCCAGCCCTCAAAGAGCAGGCTGACGTTGATGAGCATGCCCACACCGATAAGGAAGTAAGGGATGAACAGGGCGTTGCCCACGAAGTCGATGCGGTGCATCAGTGGGGAAGCCGGGGGGATGTAGCGGTTCAGCACAAGTCCGGCAAGGAAGGCGCCGAAGATGCCTTCGAGGCCGCACAGCTTGCTGAACGCCGCACTGAAAAAAACGATGATCAGCACAAAGATGTACTGGAACACATTGTCGGCCACGTTGTGGAAAAAGCCGCGGATGATGGGCGGCAGGGCAAAAAACATGAACAGGCAGAAAAGGATGCACTTCACTGCGAGCCAAACCCAGAAGACAGCGTCGCCCGAGCCTGTGAACGTGCCCGAAATACCGGCCAGCACGAGCAGCGAACCGAGCACGGCCAGCATCGTGGCGCCTACGCTGATGGTCACGCTGATGTGGCGCATGAGACCATAGCGCGTGACGATGGGGAACGCAACGAGGGTGTGCGAGGCCAGGATGCAAGCCAGAAGCAGTGAGGCGGCAGGCGGATAGTGAAGCACGAAATGCCCCACGACATAACCTGCCACGCCGGGAATCACCACTGTGGCTGCCCCGAACGTCAGCCCCCGGCTCAGGTTACGTTTCAAGCCGCCGATGTCCATGCCCAGTCCGGCCGTGAACATGATGTAGTAGAGTCCCACCTCGCCGAAGATTTGGAAACTCGCGTCGCGCCGAAGCAGTCCCAAACCGTACTCGCCTACCAGGATTCCCGCCAGCACCATGCCAATGATGTGGGGGATGTGCAGGCGGTTCAGCAGCATGGGCGCGAAAAGGATGATACAGAGCACGACGAAGAAGATCCAGGTCGGATCCGTGATGGGGAAGTAGTGCGATATGTCGGCCAACAATTGCGTCACATGCTCAGTATTTAATTGCAAAGGAAAGAAAAAGTTGGGATTTTCAGCCGTTTTGCCGTAGAAAAGTTCTACTTTTGCACGGCAATCACTCACATTGCCGATAATCATTCAATCCGAAAAGAAAATGAACGTAGCAATCGTCGGCGCCAGCGGCGCCGTAGGCCAAGAGTTCCTTCGCGTGTTGGCCGAGCGCGACTTCCCTGTCGATAACCTCCTCTTGTTCGGTTCTACCCGTAGTGCGGGCAAGAAGTACGTGTTCAAGGGTAAGGAATATACCGTTCAGCTGCTCCAGCACGACGACGCCTTCAAGGGCGTGGACGTGGCGTTCACCTCGGCCGGGGCGGGAGCCTCGAAAGAGTTTGCCGCCGACATCACCAAGTATGGCGCGGTCATGATTGACAATTCGAGCGCTTTCCGTATGGATGAAGACGTGCCTCTCGTCGTGCCGGAGTGCAACGCCGAAGATGCGCTTAACCGTCCGCGCGGCATCATCGCCAATCCCAACTGCACGACAATCATGATGGTCGTGGCGCTCAAAGTCATCAACGATATCAGTCCCATCCGGCGCGTCCATGTGTCCACTTATCAGGCTGCCAGCGGAGCAGGCCAGGCCGCGATGGACGAACTTTATGCGCAGTATCGCCAGGTGCTTGCCGGCGAGGACGTCACGGTCGAAAAATTCCCCTATCAGCTGGCGTTCAATCTCATTCCGCAGGTCGACGTGTTCCAAGACAATGGATACACCAAAGAAGAGATGAAGATGTTCAACGAAACCCGGAAAATCATGCACAGCGACATCCTGACAAGCGCCACGTGTGTGCGCGTGCCGTCGCTGCGGTCGCATTCCGAAAGCGTATGGGTCGAGACCGAGTCGCCCATCAGCGTCGAGCAGGCACGCCAAGCCATCGCCGGCGGCGATGGACTTGTCCTGATGGACAACCCTGCGGCCAAGGAATACCCCATGCCTCTCTTCCTTGCCGGTAAGGACGAAGTCTTCGTGGGCCGTATCCGTAAGGATTTGGCCAATCCCAATGGCCTCACATTCTGGCTCGTAAGCGACCAGATCAAGAAGGGAGCCGCCCTCAACGCCGTGCAGATTGCCGAGTATCTCCTGCGCGTCGGCAACTTGAAGTGACGCTCCGGCGCATTCCCCGCGCCTTTTTAGGACACAGCGAGCCCCGCCTGTCGCGAAGAACGCAGGCGGGGCTCGCTGTGTGTGGTCGGTCGGCCGGCGCGGCGGTTGCCGGCAGGCGATGGGGCTCAGAGCGTTCCTTGGCTGAAATCCAGTTCGAACATGACGGTTCCGCCGTCTGTCCGCCGGAACGAGCCTACGCAAATGAGTTCCGGGACGTCTTCCGTCCAGAACGGGACGTTCCATTCGTTCCCCACCTCAGCGGCGAGCCTCGGGGCGAGCTTTTCGGCTTCGGAGTGGCAGCGTGCTTGCAGCTGCCCGTAGTCGTCGTTCACCGAACCACAGTGGACGGCGGGTGCTCCGTTTCGCTTTTCTTCTTCCATAGTCGCAGTGTTTTTTGAGGGTCACAGGTCTTCGCCCTGCGCGCGGTTGTATTCGTTGTCGTAGAACATGGAGATGTAGTATCTTAACCCGTCGTTCATGATGCGGAACCAAACGGATTTTTTGGACATTAAATCAAAAGCGAGTTCCGAAGACGCTTTGATGATCTCTGCTTTGATTTCTTCCGTGGGAGCTGCCAACTGTTCCTGCGTGTATTTTCCCAACAGCTTTTCTTTAAGCTGATTGGCTATGGCGGTGGAGTCTGTGATTTCAGGTGCTTGATAGAAAACAGCGTCATACTTTTTGTTGCGTACAATCATTTCGATTCCGATATTTTCGTCCTCAGGAATCGTGTAGTCGTCGAGCGAAAAGTATTTTTTGTTGCGCCTGAATTGTTCGCAAAGGGTGTTGAAGCGGATACGGATTGAGCCCTCGTCCATCGGGTGGGCATCACAGACCATGATTCGACAGACTTTGTTGTTGTTTGTGACGACGAAGATGTTGACTTCCGAGCCGTTGAATTCCCCGGTCAGCACGTCTTCGCCGCTCACCCTTTCGTGTGTGAACCCTTTGGCTTTCAGTTTTTCGATCATGGCCGTTTTACTGCCGTCCACGGGAATGCCGAGGAATTTGGTCACGTCGGTTTGGGCGTATGCGGCAATCGACAGAATGAACGCACATACCAGTGATAAAGTCTTTTTCATAGTGGTGTTTGTTTTGTTTGGCTTCTCAGTGCCTCTCCGGCCAAGTCCTGTGTTCGCGTAAAGAAGCGTGGCACTGCTATGTACCACGTCTTAAAGTGCAGGCCCTGAGAAAACCTAAATCAACAGATATGGTGATAACAGCCCACGCCTATGACGTGGGAACTGTCATGCCGTCTCTTGTCGATTTTCGTGTGTAAGTTTCTCAGGCTTTGCACTTACAAGATGAGGACACAACGCTCCTTGTCTTCCAAAAGTAGCCGCCTTTGTGAGGCGACCTGCCAAAGGTACGCAAAAAACGGCCGCTGTACGCATAAATCGGGAAAAAATGAACTCCAAAAGGTGGAAAAGAACGTGCGGGTGGCCATAGATGCGTGAAGTAAGCGGAAAAGCGGGCTTTTCCTTGCCTTGTCGCTCTCCTTTTACTATCTTTGTTGTACGAAGATAGGATGCGGCTCGGCCAAGCCACGAAGAAAGCGGGGCTTTCTCTTGTTTTGTCGCTCACCTTTCACTATCTTTGAATAAGCTAAGGCTGCATTCGGGAACGCTCTGTCGAAAATCCTATGGCTTTTCGCCTGCCATTTCGCTCATTTGCACTATCTTTGTCCGCAGAAGTAATCCTTAAACATAAGAGATAATGAACATTCATACACCGAAAGCCAAGGCGTTGTGCCTTGGTGCTGCCTTTATGGCTGCTGCCGCCCTGCCTGTAAATGCTGACAGTAGGACGGTGAAAACTGTGGCGGTGACTGAACCGGCGGCCGCTACTGCTGACAAGACGGCCGACGAGGCGTCGGACATCACCAATTTCTTTTCGTCCTACCTTCCGGACATGTCGGGCACGTATGGGGGCAGCCGTCCCCTGTCCGAGGCTGACTTCGACGCGGCCCGCGACGAGGTGTGGGCGGCTTGGTGCGAGGCCAATAACGCTTTCGACGAGGAAAAACTCATTCCTCTCGCCCCGCTTGCGCAGAAGAAGAGCGGAGTGTGGAACCTGCCTTCCAACCTTGAGCCCAACGCTGTGATGAACTATTGGTTCGGCTACAAAGGGCGTACGGCCGACAACGTCTACCCGCTCTTCGTCTACCTGCACGGTTCGGGCGACCGCGACAGCGAATGGAACGGAGGGCACACGCTTTGCACGAACTTCAACGACAGTCCCTCGCTCTATTTCATTCCGCAGATCCCGAACACCGGTGAGTATTACCGCTGGTGGCAGAAGGCCAAGCAGTACGCTTGGGAAAAACTCCTGCGTCAGGTTTTCGTGGCTGGTTATGTCGACCCGAACAGGGTTTATTTCTTTGGGATTTCTGAGGGTGGCTACGGCAGCCAGCGCCTGGCTTCGTTTTATGCCGACTACCTCGCTGCAGCCGGCCCGATGGCGGGGGGAGAGCCGCTCATCAACGCGCCGGCCGAGAACTGCCGCCACATCGCTTTCTCGCTCCGTACGGGTGCCAACGACAACGGCTTCTGCCGCAACCAGCTCACGACGGTTGCCAAGGAGACTTTCGACAGCCTGCAAGCCCTCTATCCGGACGATTATGTGCACAACGTGCAGCTTATTCCGGGTCAGGGGCACGGCATTGATTACAGTCCGACCACGCCGTGGCTGAAACGCTATACGCGCCGCCTCCATCCGAAGCATGTCAACTGGGAGAATTATTCCATGGACGGCATCCAACGCAAGGGCTTTTACAACCTTGTCGTGACGGACGACCCCGGAAGCGGTCCGGTCTATTATTGCATGGACATAGAGGGTAACCATATTTCAATCACGGCCGACCGAGTGCGTTATTATGCCATCCAGACAGACGCCTCCACCGGCATCGCCATCCGTTACCGCCGCGTTTATTCCACGGTGCGTAATGGAAAGGTGCTCATCTATCTCAATAATGACATGGTCGACCTCAGCCAGCCCGTGACCGTCACGGTGAACGGTAATGAGTATTTCGAAGGAATGTTGCAACCCGACGTGAAGCACATGGTCAACAGCTGCGCCACGTTCTTCGATCCCGAGCGCATTTATCCGGCTGCCATCGAGGTCAACTTCCGTCCCGGGGCAACGCCGGTCGAGAGCGTCGAACTCAGTGACGCTGCCGCGCCGGGGACGCCCGCTTTCTACGACCTCAGCGGCCGCCGCGTGGAGAAGC
>HF989169.1 GCA_000431275.1 Prevotella sp. CAG:755
GTCGGTGGCCGGCGTCTCGGGGGCGGCGGGGTGGTCGGCATGGCCGCACCCCGCGAGGAGCGCTGTGAGAAGCGCTGCGTAAAGGATTCTCTGCATAAGGAAAATGTTGTTTGTTGGGTGCAAAATTAAGACTGGACCCGCGCAAACAGGTTGCAAAACCACGCCACGGCAGGGCGCGGCACGGGTCTGGACACACGGCATCAACAAACAACGGGCGGGGCCCGCCGGCCGCCCGACACGCACACGCCCCGGGGCAGCGGGACCACGAAACGCGACGTCCCACGCAGGCGGCGCCCCGTCTGGAAGCGGGAAAACAAGACCGCACACACGGCCCACAGCGCCAGCCACATGGGGGCGGCAGCCCCGAAGCCCGCATCGAGCACGCGCAGCGCCGACGGACGGACAAAAGGCATGTGGGCGCCGCAAAGCGCAAGGCCCGACGCACTGTGGTGGGCGCAGTGAGGGGAGTGGAGGCCACCCGCCGCGCCCCCCGCGCCACATGAAGCCTCGACCACGCACGGCACACGGCCATGGTGGTGATGGGGCAGGCTGCCGGCAAGGAGCATCGACAGCAAGCCGAACAAAAGGGCGGCATGGCGCACGAACTGCGCCGGTCGGAGACTGTTCATCGTTTCGTTCCGACGGCAAAGATAGTGCAAATGGGCGGAACAGGCAGGGACTTGACGGAGGAAACTCGCCGTCACGTGCCCGAATGCGGCCTTTCCGCATGGACATGAGGCGAAAGGCGAGAGGCCAAGAAAGGGAGCAGCCGCCCCCACACAGGCTTGGCCGGGCTGCGGACGGCCCCTCCGGAACTGCCCGGCACACGGCGCGCTTCCGCCGCAGCGACTGGAAAAAGCGTCACGGCCCGCGGTCTTACGGACGCAGCGACTGAAAAAAGCAGGGACGGGCTTGCTTTTCTCCCTGATTTTGGTTTTCTTTGCAGTCGGAGAAGGAAAGCTCCACGGTCGGAAACCAAACTGAACCTAAATAAGCTATGATGACCATTGCCATTGTGGCCGTATTCATTGTCGGATACGCCTGCATCGCCCTCGAGTCCGGGCTGAAAATCAACAAAGCCGCCACAGCGCTCCTCATGTGCGTGGCGTGCTGGGTGCTCTATATGACGAATTGCATCCCCTACGTCACACAGTTCCACGGCATCGACTTCGCGCCCTACGCGGCGGCCGCCGCCGACGGCAGCCTCCTGGCCCAAGCCCAGCAGTTCGTCAGCGAGCACGTCCTGCTCGAACATCTTGGCGACACGTGCGAGATCATCGTCTTCCTGCTCGGAGCGATGACCATTGTCGAAGTCGTCGACCAGAACGGAGGCTTCGAATTCGTGCGCACCCGGCTGCGCACCACGAGCAAACGCGCCCTGCTCTGGCGCATCGCGTTCATGACATTCTTCCTCTCGGCCATCCTCGACAACATGACGACGAGCATCGTCATGGTGATGGTGCTGCGCAAGCTCGTGGCCGACCACAAGGACCGCATGCTCTACGCCTCACTCGTCATCCTGGCGGCCAACGCCGGCGGAGCCTTCTCGCCCATCGGCGACGTGACGACCATCATGCTCTGGATCGCCGGGAACATCTCGACCGTCGGCGTGATGAAGGAACTCATCATACCTTCGCTCGTGTCGATGATTGTCCCCGCCCTCCTCTTCCAGACCAAGCTGCACGGCACGCTGTCCGCCGTCGAGGCGGGCGGCGCCGAAACGCACTACGACCTCAGCCAGCGGCAGCGCACGGCCGTCTTCTGGATCGGTGTGGGCGGCCTCGTGTTCGTCCCCATCTTCCGTTTCCTCACCGGGCTGCCCCCATTCATGGGCATCCTGCTCGTGCTGGCGCTGCTGTGGACGACGACCGAAATCTTCTACCGCTCGTTCTCTGAAACAGAAACGACTACCGGCCAGCGCGTCAGCCAGCTGCTCGCGCGCGTCGACCTTTCGACCATCCTCTTCTTCCTCGGCATCCTGATGACCGTAGCCACGTTGCAGGAGATCGGCGTCCTCTCGTCGTTCGGCGCCTGGGTGGACGAAGCCTCGGGCCACAACGCCTACCTCGTCACGGGCCTCATCGGCGTGCTCTCGTCGGTGGTGGACAACGTGCCCCTCGTGGCCGGCTGCATGGGCATGTATGACATCGCGCCCGCCGCGGCCGCCCTGGCCGACCCGTCGCTGGCCAACTTCGTGCAGGACGGCATCTTCTGGCAACTGCTGGCCTACTGCGCCGGCGTCGGAGGCAGCATGCTCATCATCGGCTCGGCCGCGGGCGTCGTCGTGATGGGACTCGAAAAGATATCCTTCGGCTGGTACTTGCGCCACATCACGTGGATCGCCTTCATCGGCTACGTGGCCGGCATCGCCGCCTACTGGCTCATCCGCACTTTCCTGTGGTAGGCCCGCATCTTCCGCACAACAATCACCTTAATCCATAACGAAAATGAAACTGAAAAAAATCTTCCTGGCCCTGACGCTGCTCCTTGGCTTCGCATGGGCCACCCCGGCCTCGGCCGAACTGAAATTCGGCGTCGTGGGCGGTCTGAACCTCAGTAAGATGTCGTTCTCAGGCGGCGACAAGAGCCTGTGGAGTTCCGACAACCGCTGCGGCTGGTACATCGGCCCGAAAGCGCAGTTCACCCTTCCCATCATCGGCCTCGGCCTCGACGCCTCCATCCAGTACTCCCAGCGCCGCCTGAACGCCGACGCGCAGGGCGACGGCGAAAGCCAGACCTACAAGAGCATCGAGGTGCCCATCAACGTGCGCTACGACCTCGGCCTGGGCTCCATGGCCTCCGTCTACATCGCCACCGGGCCGCAGTTCGGCTTCAACTGTGACAAGAGCATCTTCCGCGACGCGGACATCTCGGTGAAAGACGCCAACGTGACGTGGAACGTGGGCGTGGGCGTCACCCTGCTGAGCCACCTGCAAGTCGGGGCCGGATACAACTTCGCCGTCGGCAAATGGGCCGAAAGCAAAGACCCGGACTACGACCTCAACGTCAAAGCCAACACGTGGCAGGTCCAGGTAGCCTACCTCTTCTGACTTGCGGCACGAAACAGCTAATCAACCCATCTTACACCTATAATAATATGATACGTCTCAACGTTTTCATCCAAGCCGACGCCGCTCATCGCGACGCCGTCCTCGAAGCGGCCAAAGCCCTCACCGCCTGCTCGCTGAAAGACGCCGGCTGCGTGGCCTACGACATCTTTGAAAGCTCCACACGCCCCAACGTGCTCCTCATCTGCGAGACATGGGCCGACGCTCCGTCGCTCAGCGCCCACTCGGCCTCCGACCATTTCAAGAAATACGTCGGCCAGATCGAGCAGCTCGGCACGATGAAGCTCGAGCAGTTCGACTTCTGACCCCGTCCGGCGGCCTGTCCGCCCCCAAAGTCACACGGGCACAGCCGTGCCGGCCTTCCTGCGCCGGCATAGTTGTGTCCGCTTTTCCTTCCACCCCGCCCCAGGCACCGCTCACCCGGCGCGCATCTCTTCTCCCCACACGCGACCCATGGACGACCCAACCGCATTTCCGGGCGGCACGCCCCGCCTCCCGCAAAGCTACAAAGAGAGTTTCGAATACATCCGCAGCGACTACTACCGCCACGAACGCCGCCCGAAAGCCTCCCTGCTGCGCATCTGGCTCTACGGCGTGATTCATCCCTACATGGGATTCTGCTTCTGGCTGCGGCTGGCCGCACACCGCCGGGGCTGGTTCTACCCCGTGGCCCGGCTGATGCACGCGCGCTATGCCCGGCGCTACGGGCTGCATATCCTGCCCGCCACACGCATCGGCTACGGACTCTATCTGGCACACGGGTTCGGCACGTTCGTCAACGTGTCCGCCCTCATCGGCAACAACGTAAACCTGAGCCAGCTGACGACCATCGGCTCCATCTCGGGCCACGCGGCCACCGTGGGCGACAACGTGTACATCGGCCCCGGCGTATGCGTCGTCGAGGACGTGCACATCGGCCACGACACCACCATCGGGGCCGGCAGCGTCGTGCTGAAAGACATCCCGCCCCACACCACGGCAGCCGGCGTCCCCGCCCGCGTAGTGCGCGAGGCCGACCATCCCGATTACGTCTGCAACCGCTGGCCGCCCTCCTGACGGCCTCCGCGCCGCCCCCCCCCGGGGAA
>HF989170.1:0-36202 GCA_000431275.1 Prevotella sp. CAG:755
GTTTCATGGTATAAATATACTGAATTTCAACGATATATAAAAATATTTCACATGGTATATTTACAGTCTGAATGTTAAAATTTAACGGACAATATACGGATAATCATTATATTTATTATATAAGGAACTATCACGCCTCACGAACGTCGGAACTCTATTTTTTCGGCCAAAGAAGACGCGCTGTCGCACAATTCGTTTAACTTTGCAGCACAACGAACCCATAAAAGAACATGACCAAGCACCTAATTGACCTGACCGTGGCGGCTACGGAACGCCTGAACGCGACCCACGTGCTGCTGCGGCTCACCGACACGGCGCGCCCACTGCCCGACATGCTGCCGGGCCAGTTTGTCGAAGTGCGCGTGGATCACTCGTCGACGACGCTCCTGCGCCGCCCTATCTCCATCAACTTCGTCGACCGCACGCGGAACGAGCTCTGGCTGCTCGTGCACGAAATCGGCGACGGCACACGCGCCCTCGGCCGCCTCGCAGCAGGCGACGCGGTGAACTGCCTGCTGCCCCTGGGCAATGGTTTCACGCTCCCGGCGACGGCGGGCGGGCGCTACCTGCTCGTGGGCGGCGGCGTAGGCACTGCCCCCCTGCTCTACTATGGCGCCGAGCTGCGCCGCCGGGGCTGCGAGCCTGTGTTCCTGCTCGGCGCACGCTCCGAGGGCGACCTGCTGCAGCTTGACGACTTCCGGCGCATCGGCCGCGTCGAGACAACCACCGAGGACGGTTCAATGGGGGCCAAAGGCTTTGTCACGCAACACCCGATGCTCTCCGAAGAACACTTCGACGCCATCGCCACCTGCGGCCCGAAACCGATGATGGTGGCCGTGGCGCGCTACGCCGAAGCCACAAGCACTCCCTGCGAAGCCTCGCTTGAAAACCGCATGGCCTGCGGCTTGGGCGCATGCCTCTGCTGCGTGGAAGACACGACGGAAGGCAACCTGTGCGTCTGCAAGGAAGGCCCCGTGTTCAACATAAAACGACTGAAATGGCTCAACTCCAAGTAAACATAGGCAACCTCTGCCTCAAAAATCCCGTGATGACGGCCTCGGGCACGTTCGGCTACGGCCTGGAATTTGCCGACCTCGTCCACCTCGACCGCCTCGGCGGCATCATCGTCAAAGGCACCACCTCGCAGCCCCGCGAGGGTAACCCCTATCCCCGCATGTTCGAGACGGCCGGCGGCATGCTCAACTGCGTAGGCTTGCAGAACAAAGGGGTTGACCACTTCTGCCGGGAAATCTACCCACAAGTAAAAGACCTTGGCACCAACGTTGTAGTAAACGTTTCGGGATCAAGCCCGGAGGACTACGCAGCCTGCGCCGCCCGTATCGCTGAACTGGAGCAAATTCCAGCTATTGAACTCAACATCTCATGCCCTAATGTCAGAGATGGAGGGATGGCCTTCGGCGTAACGTGCGAAGGGGCTTCATCAGTTGTCAAAGCTGTCCGCGCCGTTTATCCCAAGACGCTCATCGTCAAGTTGTCACCCAACGTGACGGACATCGCCTCGATTGCCTGCGCGGTCGAAGACTGCGGAGCAGATGCGGTATCGCTCATCAACACACTCATGGGTATGGCCATAGACATCGAACGGCGCAAGCCCGTGCTCAGCATCTCCACAGGCGGCCTTTCAGGTCCAGCCGTGAAACCCGTAGCACTACGGATGGTGTGGCAGGTGGCACGCGCGGTCAAGATACCAGTAGTCGGACTAGGCGGCATCATGAACGCCAGCGATGCCATCGAGTTCCTCATGGCAGGCGCTTCGGCCATTGAAATCGGCACGGCCAACTTCATCGACCCGGCTGTCAGCGAGAAGGTGGCCGACGGCATCAACGAATGGCTCGACACCCACGGCGTCAGCGACGTGCACGACATCATCGGAGCCATCAACAGCTGAACCGCCCGGCAGGCCGGCGAACAGCAAAACCGACAAGAATAACGCCGGAGGGCTTGAAAAAACAAAAGAAAAATACTACTTTTGCACACTCACTCCGAGAACAAATCGAATAATAACACTATAACATTGAAACGTTAAGATGGACATTTCATTTGAGAACGTAGACGGCGTAAACGGCCTGTTGACCATCAAAATGGGCAAGGCTGATTACGAAGAACAGGTAGAAAAGACGCTGAAAGACTACTGCAAGAAGGCCAAGATGCCGGGATTCCGACCCGGGAAAGTGCCTATGAGCATCGTGAAAAAGCAATTCGGCAACGAGGCCAAAGCGGAAGAAATCAACAAAATCCTGTCTGGCAAACTCTACGACTACATCAAAGAGAACAAGATAAACATGCTGGGCGAACCCCTCGTCCATGAGGGACAGCAAGCTCCTGACTTCGCCAACCAAGAGGACTTCGAGTTTGTCTTCGACATCGCCGTGGCTCCCGAGTTCAAGGTTGAACTGAACCAGGACGACACCGTGGATTACTACGACATTCAAGTGACCGACGAGCAGGTGGACAACCAAGTCAAGATGTACGCCAACCAACTCGGAAAACCCGAAAAGGTGGAAGCCTACGAGGACAAGGACATCCTGCGCGGCCTGCTGGCAGAACTCGACGAGAACAACCAGCCCAAGGACGGCGGCGTGCAGGTGGAGAAAGCCTCGCTCATGCCGACGTACTTCAAGAACAAGGAAGTGGCCAAAGCATTCGACGGCGCCAAGGTGAACGACGTCATTACGTTTAACGTGGGCGAAGCCTACGAAGGAGCAGACGCCGAAATCGCTTCGCTGCTGAAACTGAAAAAAGAAGAGACCGAAGGCCACAAGGGCAACTACTCGTTCCAAGTGGAGGAAATCAGCCGTTTCACTCCGGCCGAAATCAACCAAGCCCTCTTCGACCAAATCATGGGTAAGGACGAAGTGAAGAGCGAAGAGGAGTTCCGCGGCAAGATCAAGGATGCCATGTCGAAGCAATACGAAGCCGACAGCGACTATCGCTTACTCATCGACACCCGCAAATACCTTATTAATAAGGTGGGCCAACTCACATACCCCGACAGTTTGCTCAAACGCATCATCAAGGCCAACAATCCCGACAAGGACGACAAGTTCATCGAGGACAACTACGCCAAAAGCATCGAAGACCTCACTTGGGGCCTCATTAAGGGGCAACTCGTCGAGACCTATAACGTCAAAGTGAACGACGACGACATCAAGGAAATGGCCCAGCTGGCCACCCGCATGCAGTTCGCCCAATACGGCATGACGAACGTCCCGACGGAATATGTAGACCAGTACGCCGAACAAATGCTCAAAGACAAGAACCAAGTGAACGCCTTGGTGGAACGCTGCATCGACAGCAAAGTGACAGCAGCCATCAAGCCCGTCATCACACTCAACCATAAGAGCGTTTCGGTCGAAGAATTCAACAAACTGTTCCAATAAGCTACGAGAACCAGTACAAGGAGTAGGCTAAGTAAACTACGCCTGTGCGCTGGCAGGGACGACTCAGCCTGATGCACACGCAGGAGTAGTCTACTTAGCCTACTCGCTCGTTAAACCCATAAGGAAAAAGATTGTCATGGATGAATTCAGAAAATACGCCACCCGGCACCTCGGCCTCAACTCCATGGTGCTTGATGACGTCATAAAGAGCCAGAACCAATACCTCAACCCCTACATTCTCGAAGAGCGCCAGCTCAATGTGACGCAGATGGATGTCTTCTCGCGCCTGATGATGGACCGCATCATCTTCCTCGGCACCCCGATCGACGACTACACGGCCAACACGCTGCAAGCGCAGCTCCTCTTCCTCGACCAAGCCGACCCAGGCAAAGACATCTCCATATACATCAACTCGCCGGGCGGTTCAGTCTATGCCGGGCTGGGTATCTACGACACGATGCAGTTCGTCGGCAGCGACGTCGCCACCATCTGTACGGGCATGGCCGCATCGATGGCTGCCGTCCTGCTCGTGGCCGGTCAAGAAGGCAAGCGCTCCGCCCTCACACACAGCCGCGTAATGATCCACCAGCCGATGGGCGGTGCCCAAGGCCAAGCCTCGGACATTGAAATTACTGCCCGCGAAATCCAGAAGCTGAAAAAAGAACTTTACACGATTATCGCAGAACATTCGCACACCGATTTCGAGAAAGTCTGGGCCGATTCAGACCGCGACTATTGGATGACCGCCGAAGAAGCAAAAGCTTACGGCATGATCGACAAAGTCCTCAGCCGACAAAAAGCAGACAGCCTCACGGCTGATACCACCACATCGACAACAAACGAAGCCGTAAAACCAGCAACAGAAGATGAAAACGCCTAAGATCTGCTCTTTCTGCGGACGGAGTGAAAACGAAGTAGGTTTTCTCATCACTGGTGCAAACGGCTGTATCTGCAATGATTGCGCAGAACAGGCCTACCTCATCGTCAAGGAAGCCAAAACGCATGCCGAAGGACAGGTTGAGGAAATAGACCTGGACAAACTGCCCAAGCCGAAAGAAATCAAAGCCTACCTCGACCAGTATGTCATCGGACAGGATGATGCAAAGCGCCATCTCGCCGTAGCCGTATATAACCACTACAAAAGGCTGAAACAAAAAGATGAGGACGACACGGTCGAAATTGAGAAGTCGAACATCATCATGGTAGGCTCGACAGGCACAGGTAAGACCCTTCTGGCCCGCACGATAGCCCGCCAGCTCGACGTGCCGTTCACAATCGTCGACGCCACTGTGTTCACCGAAGCCGGCTACGTGGGCGAAGACGTCGAAAGCATCCTATCGCGGCTGCTCCAAGTAGCGGACTACAACGTGGCCCGCGCCGAACGAGGCATCGTCTTTATCGACGAAATTGACAAAATCGCCCGCAAGAGCGACAACCCCTCCATCACGCGCGACGTCAGCGGAGAAGGCGTGCAACAAGGCTTGCTCAAACTGCTCGAAGGCTCCATCGTGAACGTCCCGCCAAAGGGCGGGCGCAAACACCCGGACCAAGACTATATCCAAGTGAACACGAAGAACATCCTCTTCATCTGCGGAGGGGCTTTCGACGGTATCGAGAAAAAAATCGCACAACGGCTGAACACCCATGTGGTGGGCTTCGAATCCATAGAGAACAACCAGAGAATAGACAAAGGCAACCTGATGAAATACATCGAGCCACAGGATCTCAAATCTTTCGGCTTGATTCCGGAAATCATAGGACGCCTGCCGGTGCTCACCTACCTCAGTCCACTCGCTAACACATACGCCTATGCCTCGAACGGAAATCCGGAATGTTACGTTCAACGACGCCCAACTGACTTTCAGCCCTACGTCTGACCTCAATGAAGACGGAATAGTCCTTTTCACAGGCCTTGAAAACGTGGATCACCCAGAGATGGTGCGCCGCGTCGATTTTATGTCTTTTTTTCTTTGCGAAAAAGGTGAGGCTGAGGTGTTCTTGGGTGATGAAACCGTTTATCTGCGGAGCGGCAACTTATGGGTGAGTATCGGTCCGCAGATCATCGCTGGCCGACATGTGAGCCAAGATTTTCGCGGAAAGGGGATGATCCTCTCCAACCGTTACGCCCAGAATGAGATGCTCGGGCTACAACGCCTTTGGCCTTATCTGTTCCATTTGTTGCGCAACCCTGTTATTCCTCTTGATGCAAGGCAGCTTGCTTGGTATCTTGATTTCTACGAACGTATCAGCCATAGGCTGGCAGACCGCGCCCACTTGTTCCGCAGCGAAATCCTTTTGAGTTGCGTGAACCTCTTCTTCTTCGACCTGTGTAACTCGCTTAGGGATTGGGTTGGCGAAGAAAGCGAGAGTGGTATGTCGCATGGGTTCGTGCTCTTCGGGCGATTCCTCGGGATGGTGCAGCAGAATTACAAGGTGCAGCGCAATGTGGTGTGGTACAGCGAGCAGCTTTGCGTCACGCCGAAGTACCTCTCAGAAGTGGTCAAACGAGTGAGCGGCCGCACGGCGCGGCAGTGGATACAACTGTTTGTGCTGATAGAAATCAAAACCTTGCTACGCAACACGAACTATTCGATAAAGGAGATCACCGGAGCCTTGAATTTCCCGAACCAGTCGTTCCTGGGCAAGTATTTCAAAAATGCGACCGGACAGTCACCGTCTGAGTATCGGCACGAGTAATCCTCCGGAGTTGTCGAAATGTTACACCTAACCCCGAATCTGTATAGGTGACGCGCAGGCTTTGCTCTCGTTTCCTTACGTCAATAGACTATTCTGGCGGTTCGGTTGGCTTGACGTTGGGCTGGACTGTCGGAGTATGTCTGGTATTTTGAGCGCGCACGGAAAAACATAGTATTTCTTTCATTACAGTATGCAGAGATAACGTAAATGGTGGCAGGCTTCGCGTGAACGGGAATGTTGTCCCGAGGCGGCCAGCGCAAAAAGGGGGAGGTTTGCTTGCCCCATCGGTCTGCTTTGTGTAAATTTGTCCCGAAAACAGATTGAAAATCCGAAGAATATGAAGACACTTAGAGAATTATACCGCATCGGTCATGGTCCTTCGAGTAGTCATACCATGGGGCCCCGCTTGGCGGCAGAACGCTATCTGCGGCTTCATCCGGAGGCAGAGAGGTTCCGGGTGACGCTCTATGGCAGTTTGGCAGCCACGGGGCGCGGTCACTTGACGGACCGTGCCATATATGAGGTGCTGGGACGCGAGCGGACGGACATTGTTTGGCGCGCTGACGTCGTTCCGGCTTTTCATCCAAACGGTATGATGTTCGAAGTGATAGATGCCGATTCCCATGCTCGGGAGGCATGGACAGTGTACAGTGTAGGTGGTGGTGCCTTGGCCGAAGAGGGCACGGGTAGCTTGGAAAGTCCAGACGTTTATGCGATGGATCATCTTGACGACATCTTGCATTGGTGTGAGCGTACAGGGAAATCATATTGGGAGTACGTGGCCGAATGCGAGGGTGAGGGCATCTGGGACTATCTTGCTCAGATTTGGGAAGCCATGAAGGCTGCCGTGGAACGAGGCATCGAGCATGAAGGGATCTTGCCTGGTCCGCTCCACTTGCGCCGCAAGGCTCCTGTCTATTACATCAAGGCTACGGGTTACGGCCCGAATCTGCAATCGCGTGCGCTGGTCTTTTCGTATGCTTTGGCCGTGAGCGAGGAGAACGCCTCGGGCGGCGAGATTGTGACGGCTCCGACGTGCGGCGCAAGTGGCGTGTTACCCGCGGTACTCTATCATATCCAAAAGAGCCGCAAACTCAGTGATATGCGTATATATAGAGCATTGGCGACCGCCGGTCTCATCGGGAACATCGCCAAATCACGCGCGTCGATCTCAGGAGCCGAGGCAGGATGCCAGGCTGAGGTTGGTGTCGCCTGTGCTATGGCGGCTGCGGCGGCCAATTACCTCTTTGGCGGTAGTCCGGCCGAAATCGAGTATGCGGCAGAAATGGGACTCGAACATCATTTGGGCATGACGTGCGATCCTGTATGCGGGATGGTTCAGATTCCCTGCATCGAGCGGAATGCCCATGCCGCAGCCCGTGCTTTGGATGCCAATATCTATGCAACGTTTGCCGACGGCTATCACCGTATTTCGTATGACAAGGTAGTCGAAGTAATGCGTCAGACAGGACACGATCTTCCCTCCCTTTACCGCGAGACAAGCGAAGGAGGACTAGCCAAGAATTTCGAAGAAGAAGAGGCCTGATCTCCGAAAGCCCTCCTCGTTATGCAGTGGCGCTATGGAGGCTCCAAGGGTGAAAATCATGAGGCTTTTCACGTGCCGTTCCACTCGTTTTCGCTATCTTTGTGCGGTTTTTTAGTAACTGATTTATGACAGAAGACAGAATTATAAAAGTTAACATAGAAGAGGAAATGCGTTCCTCTTACATCGACTATTCCATGTCCGTGATTGTGGCCCGCGCCCTGCCTGATGTGCGCGACGGGTTCAAGCCTGTGCATCGCCGTATCTTGTACGGCATGATGGACTTGAACCTTACACACGACAAGCCCACACGTAAGTCGGCGCGTATTGTCGGAGAGGTGATGGGTAAGTATCACCCTCATGGCGATTCGTCTATTTATGGCGCCTTAGTGCGTCTGGCGCAGGATTGGTCGATGCGCTATCCTTTGGTGAAAGGACAGGGAAACTTTGGCTCCGTTGACGGAGACTCGCCTGCTGCCATGCGATATACCGAGGCAAAGCTGAGCCCCTTAGGTGAGGCGATGATGCAAGATATCGACAAGGAAACTGTCGACATGATGAACAACTTTGATGACACGCTCAAAGAACCAACGGTCATGCCGACACGCATCCCGAATTTCCTCGTAAATGGAGCCAGTGGTATCGCAGTGGGCATGGCTACGAACGTGCCGACGCATAATCTGAACGAAGTCATAGACGGATGTATTGCTTATATCGATAATCCCGACATCACAATCGAGGAGCTCATGCACTACATTCCGGCACCTGATTTTCCCACGGGGGGATATATCCTGGGATTGCAAGGAGCGCGCAGTGCGTATGAGACGGGTAAAGGCCGAGTTGTCATGCGGGCGAAAGCCGAAATCGAGAACGGGCCGGCGCACGACAAAATCGTGGTGACGGAAATTCCCTACGGAGTCAACAAAGCCGAACTTGTCAAGTCGATAGCCGATTTGGTAAATGAGAAGAAAATAGAAGGCATCAGCAACGTGAACGACGAAAGTTCGCGCGAGGGCTTACGGGTAGTGGTGGACGTCAAGCGTGATGCCAATGCCAATGTAATTCTCAATAAGTTGTTCAAGATGACCGCCTTGCAGTGCAGCTTTGCTGTCAATTGCATTGCACTCGTGAAAGGCCGTCCGAAACTTTTGAACCTGAAACAGTGCATCCAACACTTTGTGGAGCACCGTCATGATGTCGTGATACGCCGCACGCGTTTCGACTTGAAAAAAGCGCAGGAGCGATTGCATATCTTGCAGGCGCTTATCGTGGCCAGCGACAATATCGACGAGGTCGTGCACATCATCCGGGCGGCTAAAACTCCACAGGAAGCGGTTGAAAACCTCATGACACGTTTTGAGTTCGACGATATACAAGCCAAGGCCATTGTCGAGATGCGCCTTCGCCAGCTGACTGGACTTTTGCAGGAGCAGCTGCGCAGTGAATTCGATGAAGTCGAAAAGCGGATCGCCTATTTCGAAACAATCCTCAATGACGAGAACGTCTGCAAAGGCGTGATTAAGGATGAACTGACCGAAGTGAAAGAAAAATATGGTGATGAGCGCCGCAGCGAAATCCTGTTGTCAAATGAGGAGTTTAACCCTGAGGATTTCTATGCTGACGACGAGGTCGTCATCACTATCAGCCATTTGGGATATATCAAACGCACTCCACTCGCCGAGTTCCGCGCCCAAGCGCGAGGCGGCGTCGGAAGCAAGGGGAGCAGCGCCCGTGATGCCGATTTCATCGAATATATCTATCCGGCGACGATGCATAACACCATGCTCTTCTTCACAGCCAAAGGACGGTGTTTTTGGTTGAAAGTCTATGAGATTCCGGAAGGAACAAAGAACTCGAAAGGACGTGCCATCCAAAACTTACTGAATATAGAGAGTGACGATGCCATCAACGCCTGCCTGCATATCCGTAAATTAGGTGATCCAACGTTCTGTGAAAGCCATTTCGTAATGTTCTGTACAAAGAACGGCGTGATCAAGAAGACGTGCCTGACAGAGTATTCCCGTCCCCGCACAAACGGAGTGAACGCAATCACCATCCGCGAAGACGATCGCGTGGTCAGCGTCTGCTTGACGAACGGCGAGAACGAAATAATCCTTGCCAATCGCAACGGTCGAGCCATTCGTTTCGCCGAAGATGCTGTCCGGACAATGGGACGTACGGCCACAGGTGTGCGTGGAATGCTTCTTGACGAAGAAGGCGACGATGAGGTCGTGGGCATGGTCTGCGTTAACGACAAGGAGCAAGAGACTGTGATGGTCGTTAGCGAAAAAGGTTACGGCAAGCGGAGTGCCGTCGAGGACTATCGCATGACGAACCGTGGCGGAAAGGGCGTGAAGACGTTGAGCATTACAGAAAAGACCGGTAAACTGGTGGCCATCAAGATAGTTACTGACGACAATGACCTTATGATTATCAACAAGAGCGGAATCACACTTCGTTTGAAGGTAGCTGATGTCAGGGTCATGGGACGTGCCACGCAAGGGGTCCGTCTGATCAACCTAGGAAAGCGTAACGACACGATCAGCAGCGTCTGCCATGTGAGCACGGACGACGATACCGAAGATGAAAGCATTGAAACGGGAAACACCGTAGAAACAGAAAGCATGCTTGACGAACGACAAGCGGAGAGCAACAACGAACAAGAAGAAAACGTTTAACACAAACAGAAGTTATGATGAAAAAACTTTTAATTTCAATTGGACTGTGCATGGTGGCTAGTTCGTCATATGCGCAGAAATGGTGGAACGCCGAGGAAAAATTCGACGAAGGCAAGTATACCGAAGCTGCCGCTATTATGGATAAAGTCCTGACGCAGGAACACAAGGACACGGAGTGGGCAAAACTCTATAACCTTGCGGCAAACATTCAGATCCACCTATACAATCCAGAACTGGTCAAGGCTGCGCAGGGGCAGCCTTTTGACACTACGCTCTTTGTGAGTGGATTGGACAAAGCTGTGACTTATTTCACTAAGAGTCATGAGTATGACGTCAAACCGAATGCCAAAGGAAAAGTGAAGGCAAAGTTCATCGACGATAATCACACGAGGATGAAAGACATGCTGAAACACTATAACTTCGCGGCGCAATTCCTTTTGATGAACAAAGATATGGACGGAGCAGTCACCATGTTCCGCAAGTACATTGAGATGCCGGACAATCCCGTTTTCAGCAAAGAGGAGACCGACTCAATCCGTAAGGCAGACCATGAAGGCTATGCACAGACAGCGTTCAACATTGCAATGATTCGTTTCGAGCAGAAGAACTGGAAGGAAGTGTTGGACAATGTGGATTTAGTGCTGAACGATACGGCCTACATGCACGACGCCTACGTCATGAAGATGCAAGCCTTGCTTGAAACGAAGGATACGGCACAGTGGGTGCTTTGCGCACAAGAGGCTGTTTCCCACCTCGAAGACGCTGCGTCTATCGCCCAGTCGCTTCTTTATTACTATGTGGAGAAAAACTTGGTGAAGGATGCGCAGGACATGGCCAACAAGATGGTGGCAGACTTCCCGAATAACAAGAATGCTTGGTACATGAAGGGTTGTGTCGACCTGAACCTCGTGAAAGACTTTGAGACGGCGCGGGCTGATTTTGCCAAGACGTTGGCTATCGACCCCAATCATTATGAGTCGAACATGAACACGGGCGTCAGCTTCATCAACGAGGTGATCAGCCGCCGCGACAAGGGTGAGTTCGTCACCGACCGTACGAGGGTAAAGGAATACAATGCAAGTATCGAGAAGATGCGCGAATACTATAAGAAAGCGCTTCCTTATTTCGAGAAAGCCCGGATGCTGGCTCCCGACCGTATCAAGGAGTGGGGCCCCAATTTGCAGAACGTCTACTCCAATCTTGAAATGAAAGACAAGGTTGAAGAAATCAAGGCCTTGATGAATTAAGGCACACGGCAGGAAAGCCAAGTGCAAAAGTGAAAGCTCTTGTGTGTATCTCCGTGAAGGAACGCACAAGAGCCTTTGCGGTTTTAATATAATCCTTTTGCGAGATGGAAATGAAAAAGCCTTTCATTTTATTGTTTCTTGCGTTTTGTCTGGCTGACGTCGCTTGGCCGCAAAAAGCTGTCAGGAAAATCCGGACTGCCGTGAAAGCTGGAAACCTTGAAGAGGCGATGAAACAGGTCACAGCATGCGAATCGGACAGCCTGTTGACGGATGAATTCAAGGTCTACGAGTGGGGTGTCAGGATACAAGAGCGAATGAATGAGCAGGAGAACGAGAAGATATATCTCGGGCAAACCTGCGATACGGCTCGTTATTTCAGTAGCGTGAAAGGAATTTTCAATTATTCAGTGAAGGCATACGAAAAAGGTATCGCTCAGGGAATGAAAGCAGCTCCACTGCACGAGAAAACGTGTGCCCGGTTATGGATGTACTATCCTAATCTTGGCGTGGCGTGTCATTATTATTATAAGAAGGGCGACTATGCCCAGGCGTGCGATTACTTGGACACGTATATCCAGACGGCGCGCTCGCCGCTTTTCAGTGATGCCCCAAAACCTTTGCTGGACGAACTGCATCTTCCCACAATGGCTTTTTTCCGCTTGAAGTCGAACTATGAGTTGGGACAATACGCCAATGTCTTGCAGGATGCATCTTTGGCCATGCGCGACAGTCTGCACAAAGGTTCCACGCTCCGTTATTTGTCTTTGGCCAGTTTGCATGAAGGTAAAATGGAGGATCATGTGGCCTTCCTGTACCAAGGTCTGCGCGAAGCACCAGGAGCTGCATTTTTCTATTCCCAATTGTCGGATTATTATCAACGGTCGGATCAGCTTGCCCGTGCATTAGAGTTGACAGATTCTCTTTTGCAGGTACGACCGGGCACACCGCTTTATATGTTTGGCAAGAGCTATCTCCTGCTGAAACTGAAACGATATGCAGAGAGCGTCCGCGTGTCTGAGGATCTGCTCGGTCAGGACGACAAATGGGCGGAGGCTTATTATAATGTGGGTGTATGTTATTGCAACATGGCTGCTGAAGCGTTCCGGCGCAAACCTGCGGATGTAGAACAGTATAAGGCTTTTTCTAAGCAGGTTCACGATTATTATGAAGCCGCACGGCCTTATTTAGAGCGCTATCGCGACATCTTTCCTGACAGGGTCAGAAAGTGGGGACCGTTGTTATACCGTGTTTACTTGAACCTTAATATGGGTGAGGCCTTTGAGGAGGTGGATTCTCTCATGAAGTCTGCTGCCCATCGCAAGTCGGTGCCTGCCAAGCAGTAGGTCAGCGTTTTTCAATGTAGTTACAGAAAATCCTACCGCAGTGAGTGTTTCTTTTCTCACTGCGGTAGGATTTTCTGTATGGGAATATGTTTTAGTGGCTCGACACCTCTTTGATCTGGACGCTGTTAATCTTAAATTGAGGGTTGATTTCCATGATGACTTTATATGAGGCAAACGTTTTTCCTTCGTCTGTACGCGCGATGTGCTGGTCGACGGAATAGGCCACGTTATACGACACCTGGTTGTCGGCATCCATTTGTTTTGTGATAACGTAATCATTGTTCACAACGAAGTTGATGCTGGTGATTGTTGCGGGGTGCATGGCTTCCATGGCAGTAATGACATCGGCTTTTGTAGCATTTGGCGTGGAGAGGAACGCTTTCATCTCCGGGCTTATCACGCTGCAAACTCCTTCTTGGTCGTTAGCGCCGAGTGCAGTAAAGAAGATGCTGCAAAGATTGGCAACTACGGTACGTTCCTCAGGCTGGACGGTCAGTTCGGCCATGTTCTTTTCCATATCGCGTGCCTCGTCAACATAGAGTCCATTGGGATGCTCTTCGATGTATCGGTGTATGGCGTCGGGCGTGTTGATGCTTTTTGCGTCTATCCAGTCAAGCGAGTCTATTTTTTGCTGGCAGTTCGCTTCGAAACGACTGCCTGGGAAGCGGTTCATGAATTGGATGAAGTCGTTTTTCGAGCTTGAAAGGCTGATGCTCACCCAAGCGTCGTTTTCGGCTTTCAGCTTGTTGAGGCTGGTTTCAACCTCATTCTGGAATTTGCTGTCGGGGAAACTGTCAAGGAAAGCCTGGTAGTCGGCGGGATCTGTACTGCCTTCCAACGACCTGTAAGCTTGTTCGATCGCTTCTTCGGAATTGCTTTCGCTCCATGCAAAGTAGGCAAACACGCCTCCGCCAATCAGGATAATGCCAAGGATGATGAGCAAAACGTTGCGTACGGTGTGGCTCTTTCGGGGCTGATTGCTTTGTGGCGAGGTGTAGGCAAGCATTTCTTCTTCCTGCTCCCCGGAGTCGTTTTGAACCGCGGTTGTGCTTGCTTCTCCTGTGGCAGGAAATTGATGCCCGCATTTGGGACAGGTTGATGTGGACATTAAAAGAATTTCGTCGCAGTCCGGACATTTTTTGAGGTTGTTGGCGATTTTAATGCCGCAGCCCGGACAAAATTGGGCGTTGTCAGAGACGTTGTGCCCGCATTCGGGACATTTGATGATTGCCATATAGGTTGTTTTATAAAAATTCAGTGGCAAATTTACGAACTTAATTCGTAGTTTTCCTCGACTAATATCTTAAAAACAACGTTTATAGAAAATCTGGTCGAACATGAAAAAGTTTAAGTTAAGACAGCTTGTCCTTTGGGGACTTTTTGTGACGGGACTGGTGATGAAGGCGCAACAGGCTGAGCCATTCCATGAGGTCGGTATCGCATCGCCAGACGGAGAAGTGAAGCTGGGGTTTAAGGTCGATTCGCAAGGCGTGCCGACTTACGCCCTATCCTATAAGCAAAAGCCGGTGATCAAGACTTCACGTTTGGGACTGGAACTGAAAGATGACCCGGGACTAATGGACGGCTTTACTTTGTCTGCCGCAGACACCTCGACTTTTGACGAGACGTGGACACCCGTGTGGGGCGAATAAAGTAAAATCCGCAATCACTATAACGAGTTGTTTGTCACACTTGACCAGAAAGCCCGGAAGCGGCAGTTGAAAGTACGTTTTCGGGTTTTTGATGACGGCGTGGGCTTCCGTTACGAGTTTCCGTTGTCGAGTAATTTGAACTACTTCGTTATTCGGGAAGAACATACGCAGTTTGCAATGACTGGAAATCATACGGCTTTTTGGATACCGGGTGATTATGACAATCAGGAGTATGATTACACGGAGTCGCGCCTGTCCGAAATCCGGGGGCTGATGAAGAAAGCATTGACATATAATTCGTCGCAGACGCCCTATTCGGAGACAGGCGTGCAGACAGCCTTGCAGATGAAAACCGACGAAGGACTCTACATCAATCTTCACGAGGCGGCATTGAAAGACTATTCCTGCATGCATCTTAACTTGGACGACAAAAATTTCGTTTTTGAGTCATGGTTGACACCTGATGCACAAGGAAACAAAGGATATATGCAGGCGCCTTGCGTATCTCCGTGGCGAACTGTCATTGTGAGCGACGACGCACGCGATATCCTTGCTTCGCGTATGACCCTGAATTTGAACGAGCCTTGTGCTTATGACGATGTGTCGTGGATCAAGCCAGTCAAGTATGTCGGTGTCTTGTGGGAGATGATTACGGGGAAAAGTGCATGGGCGTACACCAGCAGCTTGCCTTCGGTTAAACTGGGTGAGACCGATTATAGCAAGACTAAGCCCAATGGTTATCATGCGGCTAACACTGAACACGTGAAGCGCTATATCGACTTTGCCGCCGCTAACGGCTTTGACCAAGTGCTTGTTGAAGGGTGGAACGAAGGATGGGAGGACTGGTTCGGACGTTCGAAGGATTTCGTCTTTGACTTCTTGACACCTTATCCAGATTTTGATTTGAAAGGACTTAATGAATACGCCCACTCCAAGGGAGTTCGTTTGATGATGCATCATGAGACTTCCTCTTCTATCCGGAATTACGAGCGGCATATGGACGATGCCTATCGGTTGATGAAGAAATATGGGTATAATGCGGTGAAGAGCGGATACGTTGGCAATATCATTCCCCGTGGGGAGCATCATTACGGACAGTGGATGGTAGACCATTATCTCTATGCAGTAAAAAAAGCGGGAGAGTACAAAATCATGGTGAACGCGCATGAGGCGGTTCGCCCCACAGGACTCTGCCGAACTTATCCGAATCTGATAGGCAACGAGTCGGCACGTGGCACAGAATATGAAGCTTTTAACGGGAACAAACCCTTCCATACGACGGTATTGCCGTTCACCCGTCTTGTCGGTGGCCCAATGGATTACACCCCGGGTATCTTCGACATTAAGTTAGACTTCCTAGGCAATCGTCCGCACAAACAGGTGAACACTACGTTGTGCAAGCAGTTGGCTCTTTATGTCACGCTTTACAGTCCGTTGCAGATGGCGGCTGATTTGATAGAGAATTACGAGAAACACATGGATGCTTTCCAGTTTATCAAAGATGTGGCCGTTGATTGGGATAAAAGCCTATATTTGGAGGCAGAGCCGGGTGATTTTCTTACGATAGCGCGGAAAGAAAAAGGTTCTTCTCGTTGGTTCGTGGGTGGCATTACGGACGAAAATGCCCGAACAGCAGAGTTTCGGCTTGATTTTTTGGATCCGACAAAGAAATATGTCGCAACGCTTTACGCTGACGGGGAAGATGCGGATTACTTGAAAAATCCGACGGCTTACCGGATTAAGAAAGGTCTCGTTACCGCAAAAACGAAACTCAGAGTTCGCTTGGCACGTAGCGGTGGTTTTGCACTTAGCTTGGAAGAGGCCATGCGTGAGAATAGTAAAGGCATAAAGAAATTCTGAGAACTTGTTTCCGTCGAAAGAAAAAGGCCGTATCCTCAGAAGTGTAAATATGCTTTGAGATAATCTGCATGCGCCAGGTGTCGGCGTATCCTTATGATAGAAGTAGGAAACGGAAGACGGCAGCCGGGTAGGAAGAAACCGGCTGCCGTCTTAGTATGTTGTGAATTAGGCTTTATCCACCGAAATTGTCGTATAGGATAGAGCTTTCTTCTACGCCCAAATCGGTCAGCATTTTGACGACTGCTGCACTCATAGGACCGGGGCCACACATATAGTATTCGATATCTTCCGGGGCTTCGTGGTCTTTCAAGTAAGTCTCATAAATGACTTTGTGTACGAATCCCGGAGTGTACTTTACGCCTGCCGCGTCCGCAGCAGGGTCGGGACGGTCGAGCGCCAAGTGGAACGAGAAGTTGGGGAACTCTTTTTCCAATTCGAGGAAGTCTTGCAGATAGAACACTTCATTGAGTGCACGTGCACCGTAGAAGTATGACATCTTACGGTCAGTCGTATGCAATGTTTTGGTCATATGCATGATTTGAGCGCGTAAGGGAGCCATACCTGCACCACCGCCGACCCACATCATTTCTTTCTTTGAGTCGAAAATGGGGTGGAAGTCTCCGTAAGGTCCGCTCATAATGACCTTGTCGCCGGGTTTAAGCGTGAAGATATACGACGAGGCAATACCCGGCATCACGTCTTGGAAGCCTACCGCAGGTTTGGGCTTGAATGGAGGTGTCGCTATGCGGACAGTCAGCATGATGCGGTCGCCTTCTGCCGGATAGTTCGCCATGGAGTAGGCCCGGATTGTCTCTTCCGCATTTTGGCATTTTAGGTCGAAAAGTCCGAATTTCTGCCATGCCGGAAGGTATTCTTCGCCGATAAGTGACTTGTCAATGTCCTTGTCGTAGTCCATGGAGAAGGTCGGTATCTTGATTTGGGCGTACGAACCGGGGATGAAGTCCATGTGTTCGCCTTCTGGCAATTTGACTATGAACTCCTTGATAAACGTCGCCACATTTTTGTTGGAAATGACTTCGCATTCCCATTCTTTAACACCGAGCACAGAATCGGGAACGGTAACGGCAAGGTCGCCTTTCACTTTGCATTGGCAGCCCAGACGGTAGTGTTCTTTAATTTGCTTGCGGGTGAAGTGTCCTTTCTCGACGTCGAGAATTTCTCCACCACCTTCGGGGACTTGGCACTTGCATTGTCCGCATGAACCCTTTCCACCGCATGCAGACGAGAGGTAAATCCCATTCTCTGAAAGGGTGGATAGAAGGCTCGAACCTTGGTCAACCGAGATTTTTTCTTTCCCGTTAATAGTGATGGTTACTTTCCCGCTTGGTGTCAGGTACCGTTTGGCGATGAGAAGTATTGCTACCAGCACCAAAATCGTAACGAGAAAAACGGCGATACTATACAGAATGAATTGAGGATCAGTCATATCAAATGTTTTTTCAGTTACATTAAATGTTCAGTCCGGAGAAGCACATAAACGCCATTGCCATCAGGCCGACCGTGATGAATGTGATTCCCAATCCACGCAGGGGCTTCGGGACGTCTGTGTATGCCATCTTTTCGTTAATTGCCGCCAAACATACAATGGCCAGCAGCCAGCCGAAGCCAGCTCCAAGTGCATAGACTATGGCATCGCTTATGCTAGATATGGCTTGTGAAGTGGTAGAAGGATCCATTTCTATACGCTGTTGCATGAACAGGCAGGCTCCCATTATGGCGCAGTTTACCGCAATGAGAGGCAGGAATATGCCTAATGCTGAATACAGCGATGGCGAGAAGCGTTCGACTACCATTTCGACCAGTTGCGTGATACCGGCAATGACAGCAATAAAGAGGATAAACGAAAGATAAGTCAGGTCGATTCCGAAAATACCGTCGGCAGCGAGTACTTTCGTTTGGAGCAAGTAGTTCACCGGCACAGTGATCAGCAGGACAAAGGTCACTGCTATTCCGAGGCCGAATGATGTTTTTACGTTTTTACTAACCGCAAGATACGAGCACATCCCTAGAAAGGAGGCAAATATCATGTTGTCTACGAATATAGACCGGACGAAGAGACTAAGTGCGTGTTCCATGCTATAAAGTGATTAATGCGGTTGTCATTATTTTCCATCTTCCTTGTTCAGCGATCTGTGTACCCAGATGACGCACCCCAAGATGATAAGCGCCATTGCCGGCATGGTCATCATGCCATTGTCCGCGTAGCCAGAGGCATAAAAGCTGTCAGGCAGTATCTTGAGGCCAAGAAGTGATCCGGAACCGAAAAATTCGCGGACTGCACCGACAATGACAAGTATGTAGGCATAGCCCAGGCCATTACCGATACCGTCGAGGAAACTGGGCCATGCCTTATTCATCATGGCGAAGGCCTCGAGGCGGCCCATCAGGATGCAGTTGGTGATGATGAGGCCAACGTAGACGCTGAGCTGGACGCTCACGTCGTAGGCAAAGGCTTTCAGGATCATGCTGACGATAGTTACCAGCGCGGCTACGACGACAAGTTGGATGATGATGCGGATTCGGTTCGGGATTGTTTTTCGGATGAGCGAGATGATCACGTTGCTGAAAGCTGTGATGACCGTTACAGAAAGCCCCATCACGATTGCTGGTTCTAACTGTGAAGTGACAGCCAGGGCCGAGCATATACCCAAGACCTGTACTAGGATCGGGTTGTCTATATTGAGTGGGGCCATTAGCGCAGCCCTGTTCTCTTTTGAAAATAAGTTACTCATGTTTCTCGAAGTTTATGGCTGTTGTTTACTTGCTAAAAAAGCGTGGTATTGGGCAATGCACTCGGTGAACATTGCGGTAACGCCATTCATTGTCAAAGTGGCGCCAGAGATTCCGTCACATTCGAAGTCCGGTTCTTTGACTTGTCCCTTTTTGACTACTTTAAGCGCTATTGAGCCATCGTCCGACATGACTTTTTTCCCTTTGAACTGTTCTTGGAAGTCAAGGTCACTGATGCGTGCGCCGAGGCCGGCTGTTTCACTTTGGTGTCCGAAATATGCACCGAAGACTGTGTTCCCATCTTCGTTCAAGGCGATATATCCCCAAATAGAGCCCCAAAGTCCTTTTCCCGAGAGCGGAATGACATATTTAGTGGCTCCGTTGATCTGGCAGATATAAAGAGGAAGGTAGTCGGGGGTGATGTCCTTGCTGTCTACCGTGAAGCCATTTTGGTCTTTGTCGGTTCCGTCTTCGACCACACTTCCCTTGCTGTCGATGATGCAGTCTGCACTCACCACTTTGGCGTATTCGGCCTCCACCTGCTCGTTGTCAAGCCCTCGGATGTTGAGGGCGGAAAGAATCTGCTTCTTTTTGTCGATACGTTCGTTTGCCTTTGATGGGCCTTCGAGCACTTGCGAAACGAATGCAAGCAGGAATGCCACTACGATGACGACGGCAGAAGCGTAGACAATAGTATATGTGTTACTGTTCGTGTTGAGTTTCATGGCGTCTGTTTATTTGTGGATTGCGCGTTTGGCCCGTTTGCTAATGTTGCGCTGCACGAAACAATAGTCGATAAGCGGGGCGAGAGCATTCATGAGGAGGATGGCGAGCATCATACCTTCGGGATAGCCCGGATTGGCTACGCGGATGAGGATAGCTACTGCGCCGATGCAAAAGCCATAGATATATTTCCCTTTTTCCGTACGGGCGCTGGTGACGGGGTCTGTGGCCATGAATACGGCACCAAAGCAGAAACCGCCGAGGAAGAGATGCTCGTACCATGTCAGGGGCGTTTGTCCGGTGGCGTGGAAGAGGGCGGCTACCAGACCACCACCGACAAAGACGCTCAGCATTGTGCGCCAAGAAGCGATTCCGGTCCAAAGCAGAATGATGGCACCGAGGGCAATGGCGATGACACTCGTTTCACCTACGGAGCCGGGGATAAGTCCTACCACCATATCTTGCATTGACGGGAGTTGGAGCGTTTCTGCGTTTAGTGAACCCAACGGTGTTGCCATTGTGAACGTGTCAGGAAGATCTGCGCCGAGTCCGAATATGCTGTCTTTGCTGAGCCACACGTTTTCTCCACTCATCTGGTTTGGATAAGAGAAGAATAGGAATGCGCGGGCCACGATGGCGGGATTGAAGATGTTCATGCCTGTTCCGCCATATATTTCCTTGGCAAAGATGACGGAGAAGGCTACGGCCAATGCGAGCATCCAGAGTGGAGTTGTCACCGGAATGATGAGCGGTACGAGCAGTCCGGTAACGAGGTAGCCCTCTTGGATTTCCTCGCCTTTCCATTGGGCAACGATGAACTCAATGCCGAGTCCGACGACATAGGAGACAATGATTTTTGGCAATACGGCCAGAAAACCGTAGCCGAAGAGTTGCCAAAATGTTCCGTTGAGTCCGGCTGCGTGATAGTGCTGATAGCCGACGTTGTACATGCCGAAGAGCATCGCGGGGAGGAGGGCGATGACAACGAAGGACATGATGCGTTTCGAGTCGATGGCGTCGTGGATGCTGACTCCTATTTTCGATGTTTTGTTAGAGACGAGCAAGAAACTTTCCATGCCTTCGAATACAGAGTGGAAACTATGCAATTTCCCTCCAGTTTCGAAGCTGGACCTGATCTTGTCAAAAAACTTTTTTATCATAGTGTTCCGATTTGCTGCTTTGGTAAAGGATTTAGCTCTAGAACTTAGCTGTTTTCTTTGCGAAGAATGTCCAAGCCTTCACGAACGATGCGTTGTAGTTCGAGCTTAGATGAGTCGACGAATTCAGCCACGGCGAAGTCTTCGGGGGCAACTTCGTAGATGCCCAGTTCCTCTTGACGGTCGATGTTGCCTGTAATGATGGCTTTCACCAGATAGCCGGCATAGATATCCATAGGGAACACGCGGTCGTATTCGCCACTCATGATCATGTGTCGTTGCCCGCCTTTTATACGACAATCGAGGTTGTAGTGCCGGCTCTTTCCTTGCAGCCAGCTGAAATAGCTACGGCTGGTTGAGTAGTCGTTCAGGCGTGGGGCGATCCAGCCGAGAACTTCGTCACGGTCGTCTCCTTCGGGGATGGCACATACTTCTGTCGTGTGGGCGCCGAGGAAGTGCAGCTCATCGGTCTTCCGGCCTACGAGCGGATTACCGTCAATAAGGCGGACGGAGTGGTCGGTCGCTGTGCCTGATTTGACGAGGGAGTCGAGACGAGCACCGATTTTTGTTTCGACGTATTGTGGATGGAGCATATCGCTTCCTGCGAGCGCGATGCGGCGGGTTAAGTCCGTGTGTCCGGTTCTAAGCAATCGGCCTATAAAGATAACTTCTTCGGCTCCGAGTGTCCACACGGTCTCGCCCTTGTTGATGGGAGCGATATGGTTGATTTGTACACCCACGTTGCCCGATGGGTTGGGACCGTCGAAGACATACACTTTGGCGTTGCTGAGCTGGCCGAGTACATCTTCCTGTTCGGGACAGATGCCCACACTGACCGGAGCCAGCAGAGAGAGGGCCGTAATGCCTTGCTGGAAGTCTGTTTCTTGTCCTTGAAGTACAAAGGAGAAATCAGCGGCCAACGGCATTTTCGAGAATGTGGAGACGAAGATTCCACGTGGCTTGTCGTCCGGAGAGGCTACGACGTCGTACGGACGGCTGCGGAAGAATGCGAACAGACCGCTTGCCAGCAGGAGTTCAAGCAGGCTGTCAGCCATTAGCGCCTCGTCTTGTGGTATATCGAACGATTCGTAGGTGGTTTCGTTGTCGGGCGTCACTTGAATACTCAGTATCTTGCGCCGTTCGCCACGTTCGATCGCTTTGACGGTTCCGCTGACCGGCGAAACGAAGCGGACGCGTTCGTCATTCTTGTTTACGAAAAGGGTTTCGCCTGCTTTGACATGCGTCCCTTCTTTTACCACCGGTCGAGGCTTCACTCCATGAAAGTCGTCCGGCACAAGGGCGTAGACCTGCGCTGGGGCAGCTTTGTGCAGCTGTTGCTGCGCCACACCTGCAAGGTTCAGGTCCAAGCCTTTACGAATCTTGATTGTTTTTTCCATAAGCCAGTTGTAACGTGCGCAAATTTAAGAAATAAAAACGAATATAAGTGCTTTCGTAACTTGAAACTCGTTAGGTGGCTTTTGCAAAAGCTCTGCTCGTGATTAGCAGTCAGATTTCCGTAAATCTGGTGCGGTGGGCGGTGTGTCTGGCGTAATGTGAGAGAAGTGACAGGTCATCCCTCTGTACACGCTAGGATGACCTGTCACTTCTCTGTTGGTTTGGGCGGAGATGCCTGTGTGGATCCAGCTTTATTTGCTATACTGTCCGATGTATGCTTCGGCATCAGTGGAGCCTTTGGCTTTGGCCGAGTTCAGGGCTTCGAGGGCTTGGGCTTTTTGGCCAAGTTCGCCAAGGGCGATGCCGGCTAACAGGTAGGCGTCGGCATTGTCCGGTGATAGTTTTTGGGCCTGCTGTGCAGAACGCAGGGCTTCTTCGTTTTCACCGACACGCAACATGAGCGCAGCGCGTTCCAAGTGATAGAGAGGGGCGTCGGCTTCGAGGCTGATAGCCTTGTCGATGTCGTCAAGGGCTTGCTGATACATTCGTCCGTTTAGTTCGGCTTGTTCGCGCAGATAGTAGAAATGGGCATTGAGGTTGCGCGAGCCGATGGCATTTTCATAGTCAGAGTAATCGGCCGCGGCTTCACGGTAGAGGCCGCAGCGCATCCGGTATCCGGCCCGGGCTAGCACGAATGGGGCACCGGCCACGGTGAGTGGCCGTTCGCACCGGGCTACGGCGCTGTCAGCCAGTGCCAGCACACGGAGAGAGTCGCCGCCGGAAAGTTCCAGGGAGCGCGCGGCATAGTAGTAAGACTCGCTTGATTCCATATCGGTGCCAGCAAGCGAGAGGAATGTTTCGCAGGCTTTTTCGTATTGTTTGAGGACAAACTGGCAGTAGCCTAATTGCAGGCGGTAAAGAGGTTGTATGCTGATGTCGCATGCTGCCTGAGCCTCGGCTAAGGCTTTTTCTGCCGTCCAGTCTTTGTATGCCGGTTGGGGATTATTGACAATTTTGTTGTATACCAGTTTGCTCAGAGTGTAATGCGCTTCGGCCGCTTTGTCCTTATAATCTTTTGTCACGTGCTCAATATCGGCTTCGGCCCGGGAATAGTCGGCGTGCAGGGCGTAAAACTCTGCGCGCGAGAGATAGACGTCGCCGTTTTCGGGGTAGGCCCGGATGAAATCATCGAAGGCTATGGCGCAAGCAGCGGAGTCTTTGAGGCTCATGCTAAACATGTAGAGGTAGCTGAGGGCGTCTTCTTCTTTACTGGGTAGGGCTTTCTGAATGTGGATGCTTTGCAGGTCCTTGTTCATGTAGCTTAGTGTATTCACGTGGAGGTCTTTGCCTGCTTCAACATCTATGGCGCAAATTCCTTTTGCGCCAGGGCTTACGTTGAGCTGAGTGATGGCTACGACTTCGCCGTTGCCTGTGATGACCGGACACCCCACCAGTCGTTCGGCGTTTTCGGACGTGAGGGTGTAGTAGGCATAACGGTCGAATTTCGACGTTTCGCTTACTGTGGCGGCAATAGAAGCGCTTTTTTTGTCAATGGAGTAAGGGACGACGGTCAACTGCTCGCCTTGGCTTACGTCGGTGGCGGAAATCGGAATCCAGTTGTTCTTGTTCGTGCCGACTTGAAAGCGTACGAGGTCATAATTCTGGCTGGCGCCAAGTATGCGCATGACGTCGTGCTTCTTCCCGTTGGCGTCAATGGCGACCGCTTTCGAAGCTCCTTCGAGGAGAGCGTAGCTTGCGATGGCTTCTCCGTTTTCGCCAATGAAGAAACCGTTTCCAGAATGGATGAGTTTTCCATCGGAATCGTAGGTGGTGATGCTGATGACGGCTTTACGCCAATCGTCCTGGTCTGTGGCGAGGGCGGGAAGCGCGGCTGTGAGGAACAGGAGCAGGGTGACGGATTTCTTGAATGATGTGACTAAGTGGTTCATTGCAGTGTGGTTAAGTATGTGAGCTGTCAAGCAGGGATTGGGCGTTGTGGATGGCTGCGTCGGTCAAAGTTTCACCGCTGAGCATGTGGGCGATCTCTTCAATGCGCTCGGCGTCTGAGAGTTTGGCGATGTGGCTGACTGTACCTTGTTTCTCTTCTTGTTTGAATACTCGGTATTGGTAGTCCCCGCGTGCTGCGATTTGTGGAAGATGGGTGATACTGATGATTTGCCCGTTTGTCGACATTTCTTTCATCGTGAGGGCCATCTTTTCGGCTATTCGGCCGGAAACACCAGTATCGATTTCGTCGAAAATGATGGTAGGCAGTGGCGCATAGTGTGTCGTAGCGGCTTTCAGTGCCAGCATGAGACGTGCGATTTCTCCTCCTGATGCAATGTGCGATACGTCTTGTTTGGGCACGTTGCGGTTTGCACTGAATAGTAGGCTGACACCGTCTGTTCCGCTTGGTGTCGGCGATTTAGGGATAAAAGCGAATTCCAATTCTGTGTGCGGCATTCCGAGGTCGGTCAGCCGTTCTTTTAGGTTTTCAGTCAGGTGCTTGGCTGCTTCTTGGCGACTTTCGCTGAGCGTTGCAGCGGTTTTATGAAGTTGTTTCGTGCAGCCGTTGAGCGCATCGTCAAGTTCACGAAGTCGTTCGTCGCTGGTGTTGAGTGATTGGAGACGGCGATTGATGTCTTCTTGCAGGGCGATGAGTTCGGCCACAGTACTGACGTGGTGCTTTTGTTCGAGGGTATAAATCAGGTTGAGTCTGTCGTTGACGAAAGTTAGCCGTTCGGGATTGAATTCCACTTCCTCGGCGTAGCGGCCGATGTCGTCTGCGATGTCGTTCAACTCAATGTATGAACTGTCCAGTCTGTCGGCCAGCTCTTTGGCTTTGTTGAACACTTCGGCTTGCCCATGTAGTAACTGTATGCATGTCCGAAGTTGGCCTAACAGATTGTTTTCGCCCTCTTGCAACAGGTCGGACGTCTGGAATAGGGCGTTTTTGATTTCTTCGGCATGACTGAGTGTATTCAATTCGTTTTCCAATTCATCCTGCTCTGTTTCTGTCAAGTTGGCCTCGTTGAGCTGAGTGGCTTGGAACGTGAGGTAATCTTCTTCCGCTTTGGCTGACTGTATCTGTTGTTCGAGTTCTTCTTTTTCTTGTCGGAGTGCGCGGTACTGGTCATACAGAGATTTATACTCCGTTCGTATGTGGGCATTTGCGGCCACGCCGTCAAGTGTGTCGATCAGGAAGTGTTCTTGGTTGAGTAGCAGGTTTTTGTGTTGAGAATGTATATCAATGAGTTGTGATGTCAGTGCTTTGAGTCGCTGAAGACTGACCGGGGTATCATTGATGAAACTGCGGCTTTTCCCACTTGCCAGTACTTCGCGGCGGATGATGCATTCGTCACTTTCGTTGTCGAGTTCCTCTTGTTCGAAAAAGTCATTGAGATTCAGACCGGTTATATCGAATGTGGCTTCGACAGTGCATTTTTTTTCACCTGCTTTGATGGCTTTGCTGTCTGCTCGTCCGCCGAGTAACAGCGACAGTGCTCCGAGTATGATGCTCTTGCCCGCGCCTGTCTCACCGGTAAGGGTGGAGAAACCGGGGTGGAGTTCAATATCCAGTTCGTCGATGAGGGCGTAACTCTTAATGTATAAGTGTTTCAGCATGTGGCTATTGTCTTATGCGTCGCCAGTAGTTGCTTTGTGATGGATTAATGCTCATTAGCATCTCGTAGATGGCTTCCTTTTCGTTAGCGGTTCCTTTTCCTTTATAGATATTGACAAGTTCGTCGCGCTTTATTTCTGTAAAAAGTTGCGGCAGACTACTCATCGGTTTGTCTTCTTTGGCTTTTTTGAGCAGCTCGAGCGCGGTGGTAATGTTGGCTCGCCCGCGTTCGGCATTCGTCGCCATTTCGTCCATTCCGTTGCGATAGTATTGGTATTGTAACTGTCGCAAAGTTTCAAGGCCGCCGTCGAGGTAGTCGTTGATGAGAGCGTATCGGTTTTTGTTGCCTTCAAACGCTTTCCAGCCTTTTGACGTGAAGCTTTGGGCCCCGTTGACAATGGTTTGTGCATTGCGGAGGGCTTCGGTGCCGCCAAGCGGTGACATCGTGTCGAGGTCCCATCCGATGATCAGATAGGCGTAGTAGGCCATTAAGGCCGTCAGTTCATTGTCAATTTGGTCGAGACGAAATTCCAGTTGGTCGAATTCTTGGAAAGTAAAGGAAAAAGCTGCGTCTTGAAAGTTGAAGACTGTACTCGTGTATGTCGAGTTGAAGATGGGGCGTGAACTTTGTACGGTGAGGGTGCAGTCGAATTTGTTCTCACTTTCCGTATATTGGTTCACAGTGATATTGAACGAACATGCGATGCGTTCATGAGGTGCATATTGCTGGTTTGTCCAATGGAATTCATTCATCAGTTGATTGAGTGACGTTTGTAAGTTCTCAAATATACTGGTGCTCGTTCCTTGAACCTTTTGATGGTTTACTGCCACTTTGGCGTTGAGCTCTTGGGCAGTGACGCCCAGTCCGCTTGCAGCGAGCAGGCAGAATGTTAGCAATCGGCAAATGTTTGGCATAGCGTATCTATAATGTCCTTGGCTACTTCGCTCTTCGTTTTGAGAGGATACTTCTTTACCTCTTGTGCTGACAGAATCGTGACCTTGTTCGTGTCACAGCGGAAACCGGCTCCTGCGTCACGCAAGGAATTCAGGACGATGAAGTCTAGGTGTTTGCGGACGAGTTTCTCGCGGGCGTGACTCTCTTCGTTGTCCGTTTCGAGTGCGAAGCCTACTACGCGTTGTCCTGGACGTTTGGCGGCACCCAGCGTGGCGGCAATGTCTTGCGTAGGAATGAGATGCAGCGTCTGTTCGCCGCGTTCGCGTTTTATTTTGGAGCTGGCGGCCTGGTCTGGAGTAAAGTCGGCTACGGCGGCACATAGAATGGCCGCGTCGGCAGAGGAGAACGCCTCGAGGGAGGCTTTGAGCATTTCGGCGGCCGTTTCGACGTTGACACGCTGGATAGCCGGATGATGGGCCTGCATTTGTACCGGGCCGGCTACAAGGGTGACCCGGGCACCACGTGCAGCGCATTCTTCGGCCAATGCAAAGCCCATCTTCCCGCTGGAATAATTGCCTATGAAACGGACGGGGTCGATGCGTTCGTAGGTAGGGCCGGCGGTGATGAGAACATGTTTTCCATCCAAGTCTTGCCTGGTGGTAAAAAATGCTTCAATGATTTCGGCAATGCGTTCAGGCTCTTCCATACGTCCTTTCCCTGTGAGGTGGCTCGCCAATTCGCCTTCGGCAGGTTCGATGATGTGGTTGCCGAAACTTCTGATAATATCGAGGTTATGCTGGGTGGCTGGGTGGGCATACATGTCGAGGTCCATGGCCGGCGCGATGAATACGGGGGCTTTCATCGACAGGTAGGTCGTTAGTAGCATGTTGTCGGCGATGCCATGAGCCATTTTCCCGATTGTGGAGGCTGTGGCGGGCGCGATGACCATCGCGTCGGCCCAAAGTCCGAGGTCGACGTGACTGTGCCATGAACCATCACGTCGCGAGAAGAACTCGCTGACAACGGGCTTGGAGGTTAGCGTCGAGAGCGTTACCGGAGTGATGAATTCTTTTCCGGCAGGAGTGATGACAACTTGCACTTCGGCTCCTTTTTTGATAAAGGTGCGGATGAGTGTGCATGCTTTGTAGGCAGCGATGCTGCCCGTTATGCCAACAACGATATGTTTGCCTTTCAGCATGATGGCTATGGATGTGACGTGGTTATTTACTTGTATTTCAGGTAAAGGCGTGTGAGGGCTTGTTTGGTGTTTTGCGGGAAATCGGCTTGGAGCATCCAGCTGATGAAGCCCGGCTCATTCTTTACCACCCATTCCACCGGGCGCCCCCGATGTTTGCCGAAGTTGAACACGGGAGTTCCTTTGTCGTCATAGATTATACGTCCGGCGAGGTCAACATTCTTGTTGAAACGTGAAAATTCGGCGAGGCCTTCGATGCTGTGTGGAATCTGGTCGCCGTAGTGGTCGAGCTGGGCGCGGAGCACTTCGAGAGTGGCGCGAGTGTCGGCCATGGCGGTATGCGCGTTTTCCAAGTCTTTGTGGCAATAAAACTGGTAGGCTGCGGCGAGGGTGCGTTTTTCCATCTTGTGGTAGATGCCTTGCACGTCGACCAGGTTGCACGCCGACACGTCGAACTCAACGCCAGCCCGAATGAACTCTTCGACGAGCATGGGGACGTCGAAGTGGTTGGAGTTGTATCCTGCTATGTCGCATCCAGAGAACACCCGTGCCAGTTCTGCGGCTTTGTCGGCGAATGTGGGGCATTGGGCGACGTCTTCATCGGTAATGCCGTTGACGGCGGTCGCTTCGGCCGAGATGGGTATGGTCGGGTTGAAGCGCATCGTTTGGGCTTCTTCACTGCCGTCGGGGCTCACTTTGATGTATGACAGTTCGACGATGCGGTCGCGGCTTGTGTCGAGTCCTGTGGCTTCTATGTCGAAAAACAGGAGCGGCCTTTTTAGTGTGAGTGGCATAGCTTTCTCAGTCGTTTAGTACCATGGGCATGAGCAGCATCAGCACGTCTTCGCCTTCGGCCTGCTGGGTGGGCGTGACGACGCCCGGACGGCTCGGATCGGACATGCGGATGGTGATTTCTTCGCTTTCGAGGTTGTTGAGCAGTTCGAGCAGGTATTGGCCCTTGAAGCCTATGTTGATCGGGCTGCCTTGGTAGTCGCAAAGCAGGGCTTCTTCGGCCGACATTGAGAAGTCGATATCCTCGCGTGAGACAGTCAGTCCGTTTTGATTGAAAGCCAGTTTGATGAGTGACGCTGTGGCGTTGGAGAACGAGAGCATGCGGCGCAGGGCGCTGACGAGGGCGGGGCGGTTTATGGTGGCGCTGTTGGGCGTGTCATTCGGAATGACACTTTGATAGTTGGGGTAGCGTCCTTCGATGAGGCGGCAGCTGATGCACGTGTCGCCGGTTTCGATGGTGGCGCTGCGCGGTGTCCACTGTATGCGGGTCTGCCCTTCGGCTTTCGAGAGGATGTTTTTTAGCAGGGCAGCGGGCTTCTTCGGAAGGATGAACGAACCGTTTGCCGGATCGCCAGCAAGGGTAATCTTGTCGCATACCATTTTGTGGCGGTCTGTGGCTACGAGCGTGGCGTGTTTATCGGCTACGTCGAAGAAAATGCCTGTCATGACGGGGCGGTATTCGTCGTTGTCCGTGGCGAAGGCTGTGCGGCCGATGCTTGTGAGCAGGTGGGCAGAATCGAGTGCTATGGTTGTAGTCTCTCCGTCGAAGGCTGGCGGAGTAGGGTACTCGTCAGCCGATGCAGCCATGAAGCGATAGTGTCCGTTCTGGTATTCGATGGTGATCTCGAACGAGCTTTCGTTGACAAAGAAAGTGAGGGGTTGTTCGGGGAGTTCGCGCACGGTGTCCTGGATGGTCTTGGCGTTGATGACGAAGCGGCAGTTGGCATCGCATTCGACGAGGGCGGTGCGCGAGGTGACGGTCGTCTCGTTGTCGGAAGCCGTCAGGATGAGCGTGCTGCCTTGGGTCTCAAAAAGGATGCCATCGAGGATGGGCAGGTTGTTCTTTGAGGCGATGACGCGGCCCAATATCTGCAAGCGGGCGTAGAGCTCTGTGCTTTGGATGACGAATTTCATAGGTTGTATGTCGTTTTTTGTTGTTTTCAAATAGCGTTTTGCATTCCGCGCAAAGGTACGTAAAAAAGCGCATATTGCGTATCCGTCTTTGTGGAAAAAACCGGGGATGTCAGCGAATGGCCACAGCGTTTTTGTGGCAAGGCTGTGTGATGGTCTCTTATTGTTCCGGCCGGTACGGGAGGAGTGGGCGGAGGCGGGCGTCCGGCTGCCGGATAAAACGATTGCCCTGACGGGAAAAACGGTCAGGGCAATCGGATTTTCGGGACGGCTGACAGGGTCTTCACGGCGGGCAAAGTCTGTTTTCGGCGGCGAGACGGAATGTCTCGGTTGTGTTATGAGACCGTCGGCAGCCTGTGTCCGGATTCTTGGAGCACAGGCCGTCGGCAGGTGACGCGATGCGGAACGTTTGCTCCGGGATCGAGAAGATGTGCCGGCGGCGGGTGTCAACGCGTGAGCATGAATTTGAGGCTGATGCCGAAGTCCTGCGTCACAGTGGGGTAGGAACTCGACGTCAGAAGGGGACGGTTCATCTGTCGGTCGTAGTATGCGCTAAGTGTGAGGAATCGGCTCAATGCGTAGTCTGCCGTGAACGAAGCTTGGACGGCGCGATTGCCGCTTGTGGCTTGGCTGCGCACAGAGAGGATGTCGCGATTGATGGCGCTTTGGTCGCGGAACGTGAGGTCGAAGCGCAGGTTGAGGTCGTTTGAGAAGCCCGTGCTGGCTTGTGGCGTGGTTTTCTCGTCCGACTTCTTGTTGCGTTGTTTCCTTCGGGCGCGTTTGCGCGGTGCAAAGAGATTGAGGTCAGCCACTTTGTAGCCACAACCGATGACGAGGTCGTTTGAACGTGTTTCGGTGAGTTGCTGCGAGGTCATACTCAGGGTGAGCACCCTGGCTTTGCGGTATTCGGCTTTGAGCGTGAGGTTGTTGTTGAAAGTCATGTCGACACCGATGAGTGGCGAGAACTGCTCGTTGATCGACACGGTGCTGACGTCATACATGCTGCTGGGGGTGGGAGTGCCGGTAGTAACGTCTTGGATGAAGCCGATGGAACCCATGTAGGACATGAATGTTGAATAGGTGTTGTATGATCCCACTGCATAGACGCTCTTGTATGAGTGGTTGATGTTGAAGCTTTTGAACACTTTCTTCATCTTTGGAAGTTTGGCCAGTCCGCTGTATTTGACGGACCAGTTGGGCAACAGGCGTTTGAGTGTGGGGAAAATGTCGAGCGAGTTCCCTCCGCCGGCATAAGCTGAAAGGAATGCGGGAATCATGACTTCGGGGGCATAAGGACTGACGGTGCCGTTGGCCGGGTCAAACGGCTTTCCTGCGAGTGAGGTACCCTCGGGGTAAGTAGCGCCGGCATATTGCGCCTCGACGCGGCTACGGAAACCTTTGAGCGAGGCCACGAACTTGTTGAACGTCTCGCTTTCGTATCCATTGTCGGCGTTGCCGATGCTCTTGAAGGCTGTGCCGATGCTGATGATGGTCATGTTGAAACTTCCGGTTTCCTGGGTCGGCATGCCATCATACATATATTGTATGCTGCGGGCGCGGTTTGTGGTGCGGCTGGCGTTAAGGTCGATTTTCAGGTCGCGGATGGGTTCGAGTGTGGCACGGATTTGCAAATCTTCGTTCAAGTTGGTAGTTGCAGGTGTGACGATGCTGTCGCTCATGACGAGCCAGCCCCGTTCGGCGGCGCGGCGGATATAGCTGTCGTCAATGAAGCCGAAAGCGAAGTCTAGGCCAGGCTGGAAACCGCCCGCACTGCGCTGTCCGAACACGTCGCCGACCGTCGGGAGGAAGCCTGGGAGCGACATGTTGTAGGAGTTACGGTAGGAGATGCTCACGTTACGCACCATCATGGCGAGACGTGAGGTGAATTGCAAGGCCTTGTACCAGAATTGGTCTTCTGGCCTCGGACCGGGCACGACTGTTACTTTGAGTTTGACTGTGTCTTGCGTGAGGATGACGATGTTGTTGGCGTCGAGCACCTTATATTTGATAGGGAAGCGTTGCCCGTTCTGGCGGATGGCATAGACGCGAAGTTTCTTTGTCTTTTGGCCGTGGCTGAGTGTAGTGGTGGTATCGGGACGCAGCTGGATCTCCTTCTGGAAATTCTTTTTTTCTTCTTTCTTCTTTGTGGTCGACGAGGCTGACGTGGCGTACTTGCGGTTAGCTGCTTTCAAAAAGGGTACGTAATTGTAGAGCTTTTCGAGGTTGAAGCGGCCGTTGGCGTTGACGGTGCGCGAGCTTGCGATGGTGTTCCCGCTCGGGCGGCTTCCATCTTCAAGTTCGGCGCCTCGCGTCCAGTTGTAGGTGGCGTTGTAGCTGGCGTCGGCTGTGATCCAGTCTAGTACGGGGATGTTGTTGAGTGGCGGACGCCATGAGAAATCGAACGTCTGTTGGTAGTCGAGCGGTGTGCCGAGTCCCTTGATGCTGTTCCATACGGAGTCTTTCCAGGCACGGTATTGGTCGGGGTAGAGATCCTTATTGACAGCCGTGTAGGGCTGTTCGATTTCGGCATTGGTGGCCGAGTTGAAACTCATGTGCAGGTTCTTTGTCAGATCCCAGCGTAAGGTGAAACTACGGTTCCAGAGAAAATCGCTGGCCCAGGTGAGAGGGAGTGAATTGTTCTCCAAGTCGTCAAGGTCGCGCTCTTTGAGTTCGTAGTAATTTCGGGTGATGTCCGAGTTGAAACCGACGTTTTGCGGAGCGTAGTTGAAGTCTTGCTCTTTGAAGATTTTGAGCCATTTGCTCTTGCTCTTGATGAGATTTTTAAACGGTTTGAGGGATTCGTATTCGGGCGTATAGTTGTAGTTGATGCTCCATTTCCAACTGTCGTCACGCTCCCAGACGGTAGTTTCGCCGGTGGTCTGCTTGTGGCTGTGGGCGTAGCTGAACGAGAAGTTGGCCGGGTCGTACGGCATGGGGTGACGCTTAGTCGAGATACCGACGCGGGCGTTGCTGATGCTGAAATTCTTATTGATGACTACTTTGTCGGTGATGCTGCGCAGAGAGTCCCGCTCGCGGTCACTGCCGAGCGCGTCGAGTGCGTCGGACATCTCCATGTCGGAGTCGAGTGGATTGTATTTCGGGACAGTGCGTTCCTTGCTGTAACTGTAATAGATGGGGATTTGCACCTTTGCCTTGTCAGGGAAGAAACGCCCCATCTCGACGTTTGTCGTGACATTGTATTGGTAGAGGTTGTCTTGGCGACGCTGGCTGACGCTTTCTTCGAGGCCGCCGAAACCGGCCGTCTCGAGATGGCCGCTCATGTTGAGACTGGCGAAGTCAGAAAGCTGGATGCTGAGGTTGCCCTGTGCAGCCCATCCTCCGGAGTTCGAGAACTCTTGCAGGCGAAGTTCGTTGGCCCATACCTCGACGCTCTTCGTGGCGCGCGAGTTGTTGCGTACGCCTATCATGATGGTGCGCACCTCGCCAAGGGTAGGGTTGCCCATGATGCTGATCTTGTTGTTGGGCTTGTCACTGTCATATTCGGAATAGAGATTGCCGTAGGAGGTTAGGCCGAGGGCTTTCTGCTTGTTCCTGTTCTTTTTGATGTCGGTGAGTTTGCTCAGGTCAATGTCGAGCATGTTCTCCTCCGGCCATACGGCTTTGGCCCCGGTCGCGGACTGGGGATAGCTGCCTTCGGGGGTCAGGGTGAGTGGAATCTCGTATTCGTAGAAATTGCTCTTGTAGTCGGAGCCCAGTCGGATGAACAGGCTCGTCTGGCCGTTTTCCAGGCTGGCGTCTTCGGGCAGGGCGTTGGCGTGGACGAACATCTGCAAGTGCTTGTAGCGGCGCAGGTCGAGCGAGGTGTTTTTGTAGACGGCACGGGCGTCGCCGGAGGCCAGATCCGTGATAGTCATGGCAAGTGCCTGTTCGTTCTCTTGAAGAATCTGGCTTTGGCCTGGGTCGACGACGCGACTGATGCCGGGCGGGATGACGTAGTTCACCGGGGTCTTGTCTGTGTTTTCTTCAAAATTGACGGCTGCGACGCTGAGTTGCCCGCTCGTGGCTGGAGCTTGTCCTGTGTACAGGGCCTGTTCGTAGTTGCGCCATTCACCACGTACAAGGTTGAGGGTGGCAAAACGAAGAACGACCGGATTGCGGAAATTGGTGAGGAACATACGCATGAAACGGACACTTGTGAAATCGTTGATGTTACCTTCACGTGACTCGTACTGGTCGACAGGTATGCGGAAGAGGTACCACGTGATTTCGCGCGTCGAGTCATTGCGGAGCTTGACGTTGTTCGTGCGTTTGTCTACAATAAAGTTCTCGCCTACGTTCATCCGGTCGGGCGACAGCTTGACGTGATATTGGTAATACTTTTCGTATTCATTCAGCGTGTAGTCTTGGTTGATGTCGTCGACGTCAGGCGTGGTTTTATAGGTCGTGCTGTATGATTCCGGAGAGTGGTCGGAGTCAACAGAGTTGCCATTCGGATTGTTGATATATTTGTAGCGGTCGAGGATGGAGCGCTCTTCACGGTCGTAGTCGGAGCCGCGGAAGTAGTGATACTTGTCGCCTGACGGATTGTCGTAGATGGAATCGTAAACGGCTTGGCTGACACGTCCTTGTATTTGTTGGAGATAGTTCTGGTATGTCGAAAAACGGGCTTCCTCAGAACTGCTGAGGCCGTTGTAACCGACGTCTTGCATTTGGCGCGACCCGCTGGATGTGTTGAAGGCATACGTGACTGTGCTTTGGTTGGGAACACGTCCCCATACGGTTTCCGTGTAGTACGCGGGGTCGCCGTCAATGGGCAGGCCGCTTTCGTAGAACATTTTGCCGTCTTTGAGTACGTCCTCGCTGATTTCGCCAAGGTTGAAATAGAGGTCTCCGGAGTTGTCTGTGCCGTTCTCTCGTGAGTGGATGAACGGGTCCATCAGCCAGAATTCGATGTATTCAATGTTGGCTGTCTGGAAATCGCTCGTCTCGATGCGGCGCATCATTCCACCCCAACGACTTTGCGGATTGGATAACCGTCCCTGGCTGTTGAGGTCGGGGTCGAGATTGTAGGGGCCACGTTCTGTGGGATAGAAAGCTACGTTGAGCACTTCCATAGTCGAGGCCTCCTGATAGTTGAGGTCTTTGTTTGGATAGATTTCCCGTTTGTAGACTTCGCGAACGTAAGGGTCGGAAAGTTGGTTGAGGTCGCTTTTGATATGAGCGGGAGTAAGCGATGAGGATCGGCGTGTGAAAAGCGGATCGATGTTATACCACGCCATGAGGGCGCGGTTGTATCCGTAGCGGACGTCGTTGGTCAGCTGGGATTCCGGGAAAAATGACGGGCAAGAGCTGAGCGTCCATTCACGGGGGTCGGAAATGTCTATGTCGTTACTTGTGTTTTCGAAATCGTCGATATAAGAGGCATTGCCTTGTGCTCCTCTGTTTTTCCCAGCTATGAGCTGTGCGACCTCACCTGTGAAGTTGATTGTTGATGGTGCTGTACAATGAAGCAGAGGAAGCTTGTCGAGCAGGTTCGTGAGCCACTGGCTTTGTTGCTTCCACGACAGGTTGAATCCCCATATCGTGTTGTTGAGCGGTTCGCTGCCCATAGCGACTTTGGTGGTAAGGGGTTGCTCGCCAAGGTGCATGAAAGTTCCTCCGATTTGGAAGTTCTTCGAAAAATCATACTGCCAGTTCAATCCGAACATAGTTTTGCGCACCATTCCATAGTCGGTGTTGCTTTCGAGGCTTACGTTGACAGGTGTACCTGCGTCGATGATGCTTTGGTTGATGATTTTGACCGTCCCCATGCTGTAATCGACAGTGTAGTCAACGTTTTCGGTCAGAATGGAGCCTCCGGCTGTGACGACAACGGAGCCTTCTGGGATATTTGAGGCGCCCAGTTGGATTTCGCCCGCCGATGACGCTTGATATTGTCCGGATATGGTATATTTGTTCTTTTCGGCAATTTGTTTGGCGATAGTCTTTGTGGAATCGTATAACTCTTGGAAGATAAACTTGTCTGCGATGGCGTCATTGCCGATAGCACGGCGCAGGCCTTCGCCGAAGGGCTCTACCATGGGGAAATAAACACGTCCGATCGTGTCGTTGATGGTGTAGCCAGGGACATAGTCGAAGTAACCGTTTGGATTAGTTTTG
>HF989170.1:36326-62220 GCA_000431275.1 Prevotella sp. CAG:755
CGTGTCGCTTAGGTATTTAATGTTGAGGCGGAACTGATCTTTTTTCACGGAATACGCGCCAAGGGAGTAGACGTTCTTCATCATCAGATCCCAGTTCCCCATGTCTGGTGTATTGGCTGTGTTTTTCAGCGCTTTGACAAAGAGTGCCTGTGTGTTGTCTTTGATGTTGCTTGACAGTTCACCGACTTGGTAAGTCTGACCACGATAGGTGTATTCGAATGCGACGGCTAGGACTTGGTCTGGTTGCAACGTTGTTTTCAGCGAAATGTAGCCCAATGCCCGGTTGATGCTGTATTCCGAGCCGGAGAGCAGGCGGGCGTTGCCCAGTTTTTCATAGTCTGTTCCGCCAGAAAGACCAGCGCCGTCAAGGACGCTGTTGGTTTGCGTAATGTCGCGTGCAGCGGCATAAGCAGTCGTAGCTGTGGTATACAGGTTGTTGGCAGCGTTTGAAGGAAGCCCCGTTCCGCCTGTACCTGTCCATATCGGATTGCTGATTTTGTCGCTTTCTGCCAAGTCTGTAAAGGCAACGACGTTACGAGTATTTGTGGATGTTCCCGTCTTGTTCGTGACCCACACTTCTATGCGATTGATATTGATGCCCGACATGATGTTCGGGATGTGGCGCATGTTCTCGTCGTAGTGGTCGCGGAAGTATTGTGCGAGGAAGAAATGGCGGTTCTCTTCGTAGTCGTCTGCCGAGAATTCGTAGTTTGTCAATTGTACGCCTCCTTTTGAAGAAACGCTTTGACTACTTGATTTTTTTTGTGAAACCACGGCTTGCAGTTTGAGCTTGCCAAATTGCAAATCAGTCCGGACACCGAAAAGAGACGATGTACCCCGGATGAGCGACGAGTTCGTCGGCATCGACACATTGCCGGCCTCTACGAGCTTGATGATTTCGTCTTCCTTGCCTTCGTAACGTAATTTGAGGCTTTGGGCGTCGAAGTCGAATGTTGACTCGGTGTTGTAATTGAAGTTAAGGTTAACTTTATCTCCCACCTTTCCTGTGACGTTCAGGTTCACCTGTTCGTCGAAGTCGAAGCCAAAGACTTTCCGGTTGCGTTCTGCCAATGACGGATTATCAACTTTACGTGTATTGGCTCCGATTTTCAGTTCTGCCGAGCCTTGTGTCTTGATTTGTACTCCGCCTGGACCAAAGATTTTTTCTGCTGGCCCGAGGTTGAATTTCATATCCGTGAAGTCGAATTTGTCTTTACCTTTTGAATTGGCAAACTCTTCTTCGTTCTTTTGCCGGTAGTACGCCTGTAAAGAACGGCGCATAGTCCATTCTTGGTATTCCTCGGCTGTCATATAGAATGGTGCTTCGAGGAACGATTGTCCCAGTTTCGTGCCGACTTTGTACGTATTTGTGGTTTCGTCGTAAGTCGTCTCTGAACTTAGGTTTTCGGGGTCTTTCAGATCGGGGAGCTTGTCTTTCAGATCTTCTTGTGTACGCGCAACTGTACGTTTTACGTTCGCTCTTGGCGTCGTTGTAGTGTCGGGAGGGGTGGCCGGGATTTCCTGTCCGCGTGGGTCGGGCGCAGCGTCCCCGTGAAGTATGGGGAGCCACGGCGTGGCTGAAAGGCAGGCAAAAGTGTATAGGCCTGCTGCTATCAGCAACGCGTGACGCATGAGTGGTTGGACTGGAAATTTCATTGACTGATGAGAAAAAACTGGTTACAGCATTTTAAGTGCCTGCTTGATGATTTGTTCGACAGGAAGAGACGGCTCGTTTTTTGCGATAGCCATCACAGTCTTTTGGACGGCCGCAGATGGAAAGCCCAACATGGTCAGGGCGGCGACAGCCTCTTCGAAAACTTCTTTGCTGCTTGAGTTCAATGTGCTTCCAGCCGAAGTTTCGGAACTGCCTGCTGACAATGCGATTTTGTCTTTTAGCTCTACGATGATACGCTGGGCGGCTTTCGGCCCGATACCTTTTACGCTTTTCAGCAGGCGTTCGTTTTCTGTCCGAATAGCATCGCAGAGTTCGGCGGGAGTAAAAGCCGAGAGCACCGTGCGCGCTGTCTGGCCTCCTATGCTCGACACGCCAATAAGCATCAAGAAGAGTTCGCGCTCTTGCCGTGATGCGAATCCGTACAGTTGGTAGGCATCTTCGCGTATTGCCTCATAGACGTACAAGCGGGCTTCTTTCTTGCCTTGTATGGCTGAGTATGTATTAAGCGAGATGAACAGCCCGTAGCCTACGCCGTTGCAGTCGATGACTGCTTGTGTCGGAGAGAGTTCGGCCACTGTCCCCCGGATGTATTCAATCATTTTTTGCGTGTGTCTGCTGGTCCTTTCCTTTTTGTTCAAACGGCCGGAACGCTGCTTTATTGTGCGGGACGCGCCACTTCTTTATGCCTCTTCTTTTTTCTTTCTTTTCTGTGGAGTTGCTTCTTCACCTTTGAGCGTGGGCAGACTGAGCTTGTATTTCACGGCCAGACAGCGGATGAGAATGACGGTGCCGCCACACATGCAAGAGGTGACGATTTCGTCGCAACCGTAATAACGGCATATAATATATGCCGCTCCACCGATAACACAGGCTAGGGCATAGATTTCCTTGCGAAAGATAAGTGGAACTTCGTTGATGAACACGTCGCGCAGCATTCCGCCTGCTGCGCCGGTCATTGTTCCCATGATGATGGCTGTCCACCATGGCAGTCCGCATTGGAGTGTCTTTTCAATGCCTACGATAGTGAAAAGTGCCAATCCTATGGTGTCAAAAAGGAACCACGTCACTTCTTGCCGGATCAGTTGCTTGCCGAAAATGAGTACCCATAGCAAGGCCAGTGCCGAACATATGAGGTAGAACGAATTGGTCATCCAAAACGGTGTGAGGCCGAGCATGACGTCGCGCATGGTTCCGCCGCCGACAGCTGTGGTCAGTCCGACAACATAGGCGCCGAACAGATCGAAGTGCTTGGCCGAGGCCAGACGGATACCGGAAATGGCGAATGCGAATGTTCCGACGAAGTCCAGAATCTGAGTGAACGTAGGGAGTTCTAGGGCGGAGGCTATTTCGATGGCCATGATGAAAGGATGGAGGTTTTAGGGGTTTACTACGTTGGTAGGGTGTCCGTTCATAAAATTACGGATGTTGTCGGCAATGGTCTCAATGAGGCGTTGGCGCGCTTCGAGCGTGGCCCAGCCGATATGGGGAGTGATGTAGCAATGTGGGGCGGTCAGCAGGGGATGGTCGGCACGGGGTGGTTCTTCTGAGAGGACGTCGCAACAGTAGGCTCCAAGGCGTCCTGTTCGCAGGGCGTCAGCTACGGCAATGTCGTCGATGAGCCTGCCGCGCGCTGTGTTCAGTAGAAGCATGCCTTGGCGGCATCCCGCGAGGAGCTCTGCGTTGACGAATGCCTGGTTTTCGGCTGTCAAAGGACAGTTCAGACTGACAACATGGCTCTCTCTGAAAAGGTTGTCGATGCTTGTCGGCATGACGTATTCAGGAAGTGAGTCCTGGGATTTCGACGTGTAGGCAATGATGTTCATCCCGAAAGCGTGGGCGAGGCGAGCCACAGCACTGCCGATATGGCCGAAACCGATAATGCCCATTGTCTTACCGCAGAGCTCTGTGAGCGGTTCGTTCCAGCAACAGAAGTCCTTGCTGCGGGTCCACATACCTGCACGGTTGGCTGCGGCATATTCTCCCACATGACTGGTGGCTTCAAGCAGGAGGGCCATTGTCAGCTGGGCAACGCTTTCGGTACCGTATCCGGCAGCGTTGCAGACTGTGACGCCGTGCGCACGGGCTGCGCGGATGTCGACCACGTCGTATCCGCTGGCAGCCACACAGACTAGGCGCAGGCGGCTGAGCCGATCGAAATGCTCTGCTGTCAGACGGGTCTTATTGACGATGAGGATGTCAGCTTCGCGGGCACGTTGGACAATGTCTTCCGGCCTCGTGCGGTCGTAGGCGGTGAAGTTTCCGAATTGTTCGAATAGTGTCCATTCCGTGTCGCCGGGGTTGAGTGTGTAACCGTCGAGAAAAACGATGTTTATGGGGGTAGTCGTTTTAGTCATTGGGGATTGAATTTGAAAGTCAAAGTGCCTACGGGTTCTTCGTAACGTGCTCCTTGCGCGCGGTAGTAGGCTATGATGGTGTATTCGTTCTCTGTCTGATAGTAGTCGCCTTCAGCCGGAGCCGTAAATCCCGTGCCGGGCTGCTCGTGGGGGACGAAGAGATATTGGTAGCTGTAATAACCTAGTTTCAGAAGCGGGGCGGCTGTGTAGCACCCAGACGCTTCGTCGTATGTCATGCGCCATTGGGCGTCGAGCCTGTCGTCTGTCCAGTTCCCGTTCAGGTAATAGTCGCCGTCGTCGCGTCGGGGCGTATTGAGGGCAAAGTGAACGAACACATAGTCAGCCTCTGTGTCGGAGTCGGCACCGTCCGTAGTGCGGATGACGCTGAGGCCGTCTTGGTCTTCGTCATAAAGATAATTGCGGCGGGGTTCGTCGACGAAAAGCGTGGCGTGGTAGTATGGGTCGAACCAACGGATGTTGTCGACGCCGAAATTGCCACGACGTGTACTGAGCAGTTCAAATTTCCGGTATTCGTTACCGGCTGGGAATATGAGCTCGCGCGAATGCTCCCAAAGGAGGGCGGAGGGTGCCACAGCGGTCGCATTGGGGCGGATAACCGCGTTGTCATAACGGCGGTTTTGAAGGACGACGATGCTCAGCTCTTTGCGAGGTTCGCGCACGTTGAGTTGATTGAAATTCAGCCTGACCGTGAGTTGCTGGTGGCTATCGTTGCGGTCGATTTCCGTATCTGTCGACGCCGTGGCGGAAATGGTGACTTTGGGATTCACCACCGTGAAGAAAGCTTGTGCCACCGGTTGAGGCTCGCCCTCTGTGTCGTCGATGAGGGTAAGCTTATAGTTTCCGGCTAAGGTGATGCCTATTCGTTCATTAGGCAGGCGCAGGGCGTAGTGGGTATATTGTTGCATGGTGTTCAGGCTCTGTGTCTCTTGGTCGATAGGCTCCTCGCCATTGTTGCCTGACAGGTAGTCGCTTTCAAAGAGATCCTCACTCACGTTCCAGTCTGCGTCGCAGTGCTCGATGCGATAGAGAAAGCGGTGGTATTCATGCGAGAGGTAGTCGAACTCCACCGCAATGTGTTCGCCGCTGCTTAATTCGATGATGGGGGGGGCCGTAGGGCGTTCGGCTACGAACGTGCGCAGTGTCCGTATGCTATTGGAAAATGGAGTGTTGCGTTGAGCTTTCATGGTGAAGGCCAGCGCGCAGATTGTCAGTGTGATGAGAACCTTGGCTTTCATGGCGAGCAAAGTTAGAAATAAAAACCGGAACTGCGAAACTTGACTCCTGTCCTGCTTGCAGAATACGGAGAAAAACGTATACCTCGTGAGGCAGAGCAGGAACTGCGGCAGTCTTTCCTGTCACAGTTCCTGTTCTGCCTGTTACTGTTCTTGTTTTTCTCGAAGCAGGATATGAAAAAAGCGCCCGCATGGACGGGGCGCTTGATAGATAGGCGGAGGTCCTCAGGCTGTTATTCGTCGCGGGAGCCGCCGAGGAACATCAGAATATAATAGACCAGCGTAGCCAGCGAACCGAGGGCTGCCACGACGTAGGTATATGCAGCACTGCGCAATGCGCTGACGGCCATACTGTGGTTGCGTGGCGACGTGATGCCGGCAGTTTCAAGCCATGCGCATGCCCTGCGGCTGGCGTCGATTTCAACTGGCAGCGTGATGAAGCTGAACAGTGTGGTCAGCGCGAAGAGAACAATTCCGAACAGCAGAACACCGGGAAACATGTTGATGGTGAAAACACCGATGAGTAGTATCCATTGCACCCAATTGGACGCAAACGAAACAACCGGCACCAGCGCGGAGCGCATTTGGAGCGGCGCGTAGGCCCGGGCATGTTGCACGGCGTGGCCGCATTCATGGGCTGCGACGGCAGCTGCGGCTATGCTGTTTGACTGATAGACCGATTCGCTCAGGTTGACGGTTTTGTTGACCGGATTGTAATGGTCGGTGAGATGTCCGGGAGTGGATGTAACCGTCACATCGTAGATACCGTTGTCACGAAGCATTTTTTCGGCTACTTCGCGTCCGGTCAGGCCGGAGTCGACAGGGACGGCAGAATAGCGCTTGAACTTGCGTTGCAGGCTGGCCTGTACGGCATAACTGGCCAGTGCGAAGACGATGAAGATAATCCAATAGGAAATCATACGTATAATGTAGGTGAAACAAAGCAGCCGGTTGGGCGCTTAGGTCCGACCGGCTGGTGGAAAGTCATAAACCAACTCGTGCGGTCAATAGTTCTCAGCACGTACTTGGAAGTAGCTTTGAGGATGTGCACAGACGGGGCATACGTCGGGCGCTTTCTTGCCCACGACGATGTGGCCGCAGTTGCTGCACTGCCAGATGCAGTCGCCGTCTTTCGAGAAAACAAGTCCTTTTTCAATGTTGGACAGCAGTTTGCGGTAGCGTTCCTCGTGTTCTTTCTCGATGGCACCGACCATTTCGAAGAGGTCGGCGATATGGTCGAACCCTTCCTCACGCGCGTCTTTTGCAAAGCGGTCATACATGTCGGTCCATTCGTAGTTCTCACCCTCGGCGGCGTCTTTCAGGTTGGCCTCGGTGCTGCCGATACCGTCATGGAGCAACTTGAACCAGATTTTGGCGTGTTCCTTCTCGTTGTTGGCAGTCTCCTCGAACAGAGCAGCAATCTGGACATATCCGTCCTTCTTGGCTTTCGAGGCGTAGTAGGTGTATTTGTTGCGGGCCATGGATTCGCCGGCAAAGGCTTCCATGAGGTTCTTTTCGGTCTTGCTTCCTTTAAGTTTGTCCATTGTCTTAGTTATTTTAAGTGGTCTTTGGCAAAAGTACGATATTATTTTCTAATTGGCCTTGCGCTGTGAGTTTTATTCGTCTTTTTTTTGTTTTATAATCAATTAGGGTAAAAAGCCGGCCGCAGGCGGGGGCTGTTTTGTTTTTTATGCCTAAATTTACGGCTAAATACGTACAACACAATAAATGACAGAGAAGTTATGGAGGGAAATAGGAGTCTGGTGACGATTGCCAACCTGACGCGCGACAAGATAGAGTATTTGATAGAAATGGCGGCGGAGTTTGAGAAACATCCGAACCGCCGTCTGTTGGAAGGGAAAGTTGTGGCGACCTTGTTTTTCGAGCCGTCTACACGGACGCGCCTGTCGTTTGAGACGGCTGCAAACCGCTTGGGAGCACGGGTGATAGGCTTTACCGACCCGAAAGTAACAAGTTCGTCGAAAGGGGAGACACTGAAAGATACACTCAAAATGGTGAGTAATTATGCCGACGTCATTGTGATGCGGCACTATCTCGAAGGAGCCGCGCGCTATGCCAGCGAGGTGACGCCTACTCCTGTGGTGAACGCCGGAGACGGAGCTAATCAGCACCCTTCGCAGACGATGCTCGATTTGTATTCCATCAAGAAAACGCAAGGCACGCTGGAAAACCTGCACATCTATTTGATCGGTGATTTGAAGTACGGGCGCACAGTCCATTCGCTCCTGATGGCGATGCGCCATTTCAATCCCGTATTTCATTTTGTGGCGCCGGCAGAGCTGGCTATGCCCGATGAATACAAGCTTTACTGTCGGGCTCACGGCATCCGTTTCGTTGAAGACAGCCGCTTCGACGAGGAGAGCATCGCAGAGGCCGACATTCTTTATATGACGCGTGTGCAGCGTGAGCGTTTTTCTGACCTGATGGAATATGAGCGTGTGAAAGACACTTACATCCTGCGCGCCTCCATGCTGGGGAAAGCAAAACCTAACATGAAGATTCTTCACCCGTTGCCGCGCGTGAACGAGATAGCCTATGATGTCGATGATGATCCGCACGCTTACTATTTCGACCAAGCGCGCAACGGACTCTATGCGCGTGAGGCTATTATCTGTGATGTCCTCGGCATAACCCTTGCCGACGTGAAAAGTGACCAGACCATCATTCGTTAGTCTTTCAAAAACTGAAAAGTATGAAAAGAGAAGAGTTGTTAGTGGCAGCCATCCAAAACGGGACCGTCATTGATCATATACCACCCGCAAAAATCTTTGAGGTAGTCAACTTGCTTCACCTCGAAAATGTGAAAACCTCGATTATGGTGGGGATTAACCTGAAAAGTCATAAGATGGGACAGAAAAGCATCATTAAAATAGCAGACAAATACTTTACTGATGCCGAACTGAATCAGTTGAGCGTGGTGGCGCCGAACGTCTCGCTGTGCATTATCAAAGACTATGAAGTCGTTGAGAAAAAAGAGGTGGAGCTTCCTGACGTCATCCGCAGTGTAGTCAAGTGCGGAAACCCGAAGTGTATCACGAATAACGAGCCAATGGCTACTGTATTCCAAGTCGTCGACAAAGAACAGGGCATTATCCAATGTGCTTATTGTGAGAAAGAGCAGAACATAGATCACGTCAAACTATTATAATAATGAGTATGGAACGAGATAACAAGGTCTTCGGTCTGGTAGAAGAAGAATACCAACGTCAATTGCGGGGCATAGAGCTGATCGCTTCGGAAAACTTTGTGAGCGATGAGGTCATGGTGGCCATGGGTTCCTGCTTGACCAACAAATATGCCGAAGGCTATCCGGGAAAACGCTATTACGGCGGGTGTGAGGTCGTAGATAAGGTTGAGAGCTTGGCCATCGAGCGGGTTTGTCGTTTGTTCGGTGCAGAATATGCCAACGTACAGCCTCACTCGGGTGCCCAAGCCAATGCTGCCGTTTTTTGGGCATGTCTGAAACCCGGCGACACATTTATGGGGCTGAACTTGGAGCAGGGTGGCCATCTTTCTCACGGTTCGCGTGTAAATACGTCCGGCATTCTTTACAATCCAATTGGCTATAATTTGAACCGCGAGACAGGGCGTGTTGACTATGATGAGATGGAGCGGCTGGCTCAGGAACATCGTCCGAAACTCATTATCGGTGGCGGTTCGGCCTACTGTCGCGAGTGGGATTATGCCCGAATGCGACAGATTGCAGACAGCGTTGGAGCCCTATTCATGGTAGACATGGCTCATCCGGCCGGACTTATTGCCGCAGGCTTGCTTGATAATCCAGTCCGTTATGCCCATATCGTTACCTCAACGACACATAAGACGTTGCGCGGCCCGCGTGGTGGCATCATTCTCATGGGGGAGGATTTCGAGAACCCTTGGGGAGAAAAAACGAAGAAGGGCGAGATCAAGATGATGAGCCAATTGCTTAACAGTGCCGTATTCCCGGGGATTCAGGGCGGTCCCTTGGAGCATGTCATTGCCGCCAAAGCCGTGGCTTTCGCTGAGGCGTTGGATCCTGCGTTCAAGGAATACGCCGCGCAAGTAAAGAAGAATGCTGCCGCTTTGGCCGACGAACTCATGAAAAGAGGATTCACGCTGGTCAGCGGAGGAACGGATAATCATTGCGTGCTGGTCGATTTGCGCAGCAAGTATCCTGACCTGACAGGTAAGGTGGCTGAAAAAGCTTTGGTGCAAGCAGACATCACGGTGAACAAGAACATGGTGCCGTTCGATACGAGGAGTGCTTTCCAGACGTCAGGTATTCGTTTGGGAACTCCGGCCGTAACCACGCGTGGCCTTAAAGAGGACAAAATGGCCTTGATCGCAGAGTTTATTGAGGAAGTGCTCAATGCCCCCGAAGACGAGAATATCATTGCCACAGTCCGTACGCGTGTCAATGAGATGATGCGTGCTTATCCTCTCTTTGCATGGTGAAATAGGTGTAAAACATGTCCATTGAAACAGTTTTGTAGTAAAAACGCGCCGAAAAGTGGTTTTAATCGTTAATATCTATTGATAAAATAGAATAACTGAAATTTATGACTACCTTTGCAGCCGAAAATGCAAATAAATAGACATAGTAAAACTAAAAACACTATTATGTTACAAGAGAAAGCGGGCGAAGCTGCCGGAAAGATTTGGAATGCTCTCAACGACAACGGAGGAGAGCTCAGTGTGAAAGATTTGAAGAAAGTGACGAAGTATCGTGCTGACAAGGATCTTTATATGGGTCTGGGCTGGTTGCTTCGTGAAGACAAGATTGCTACCGAAGAAATTACGGGCGATGTGCTCGTGAAATTGAAATAAGTCTTGTTGAGATATAAGTACGCAGGGCGCTTCTACGGAAGCGCCCTGCGTGCATCTATGCCTCTGTCCGCAGATATGGATTATATTTGCGTTCGTAGCTGATGTGCGTGGCCGGGCCGTGGCCGGGATATACAGTCGTCTCCGGTGGCAGGGTGAGGATGCGTGAGCGCAGAGCATCGACAAGGACAGGCCCGTTTCCGCCGGGCAGGTCGGTGCGGCCAATGCTGCATTGGAAGAGGCTGTCGCCGCTGAAAAGCACGCCTTCTTCCGCACAGTAGAAGCAGACGCCGCCTGGTGTGTGGCCCGGTGTCTCAATCACGGCGAGTTGGTGTGTGCCGAATGTGACGATGTCGCCATTTGCCAGTTTCGTTCCAACTGGTGGAAGATTCCACGTGCTTTCTTGCCCTAGTATGGAACTTGTCTGCTGTGCTGCCTGCGCGTAGAGTGGCATGTCTGCCGCGTGCATTTCTGGACGTAAGCCATAGGTGCGGTTGATGAACTCTACACCGAAGATGTGGTCGAAATGGGCATGCGTGCAGATAAGGTGTCTTGGCGTGAGCCTTTCAGTGAGGATGTATGAACAGATTTCGTCTTGCTCTTCTGGTGTCAGGGCACCGCAGTCGATGATGACAGCTTCGCCCGTAGAGTCAGAGACAACGTAGCAGTTCTCTGCGATCATGTTGACGGTGAACGTTTTTATCTTTATCATGGCTCTTTGTTAACAAGTTATTCGAGCATTACATAGACTACACGTTTTGTTTCGAAAAAGTCTTCTTCGAAATAGTCTTTCAGGTCCCATGTCATGGCGCGTTTCCCGAAAGGGTGAAGTTCCTCGTTGAGATTACCGCCTTTTAAGCAGAGTAATCCGTTGGGAACGGAGTTGTGTTGTTCCCGGCTGATGTTCTTGCGCACCAATCGGCACATCTCTTCAAGGTTCATCACAGCGCGGTTGACAACGAAGTCAAATTTCCGTTTTTCCTCTTTGACATTCTCGTGGGCGAAGGTCACGTTCGTGAGGCCTATGGCCCGTGCCACTTCTTGTGCGACGCGAATTTTTTTCCCTATACTGTCGACGAGGTGGAACGTGACGTCCGGAAAAAGGATGGCCAAGGGGATACCCGGGAAGCCGCCTCCCGTGCCTACGTCCATGACAGACGTTCCCGGGCGGAAAGAGATCACCTTGGCCAAGCCGAGAGAGTGGAGCACATGGTGTAGATAGAGATTGTCGATATCTTTGCGGGAGATCACGTTGATCTTCTGATTCCAATCGGCATAGAGTGCGCCAAGTGCACTGAATTGTGCCAACTGTGCCTCAGTCAGGTCGGGGAAATACTTGGTGACAAGTTCAATTCCAGTCGGGTGTGTACACATTTATATATATAATAATTGTAAGTTCAAGTGGATAGCGTCGTTTGGGTTGCAAAGATAGTGCAAACGAATGGAAGGCGCGACGAAGGCTGCTGGATTTCTATGGAGTGTTGCCATGTGTTGTCTGTTTGGTTGCAGAAGGATTTCTAATAGGCGAAAGCATGACGGAAAGCCGTAGGGGTTTGACAAGGCTTGCAGACCGGCTGATGAAAATTATGGCAGTGGTAGTCAACGGTTCCTTCACAGCATGAAGTAGCCTTTGACAAGGTGGCGAGTCCTTTCATCCCATCATTGTCTTTTTGTGTCAGATTTGCGAGCTTTCCCTCCGAATACTGTCAGCTGCCCCCGAGCCTCTGTCAACAAGCGACAGTCCTGACAGTTTGAAGAAAAAAGCGGATTCTGACGGCGGCGTGGTACGCTATTTGTTGCTTTTCCAGCAACCATTCAATATACAAGTATTATGATTTCAGAAAAGTTACAAGACGCAATCAATGAGCAGATATCGCGTGAGCTTTGGTCTGCCAACCTTTATTTGTCGATGGCCTTCTATTTTGACATGGAAGGATTCAACGGTTTCGCCAGTTGGATGAAGAAACAGTCACAGGAAGAAACTGAGCACGCCCACACGATGGCAGATTATCTTATCAAGCGAGGTGGGAAAGCGCGTGTCGGTCAGGTGGATGCTGTGCCCGAGGTGTGGAAATCACCGCTCGAAGTCTTCGAACAGGTTTACGAGCATGAGTGCAAGGTGTCGCGTTGGATTGACGATCTGCTCGACCTTGCCATCGCCGAAAACGACAAGGCCACGCAAGATTTCCTTTGGACTTTCGTTAGGGAGCAGGTGGAAGAAGAGGCTACGGCCTCTGGCATAGTCGACCGCATCCGCAAGATGGGTGACACGGCCATCTTCAATCTCGACCAGCAATATGGGGCACGTGCTTAACTCGTCAGCTCCGCTATGGTCCTGACGTGATCTTCCACTTTCAGCCAGCCTGATGGTTGGGAGAGCGAAAAGCGTAAGCCTCCGCAGAGATTATATTTCTGCGGAGGCTTACGCTTTTTATGGAGGGAGTGTGGGCGTATTTCAAACCGTTCGGAGAGATTGCCGTCACGAAACCTTGATTTCGTCTATGTTTACCAATTTATTCACGATGGCGTAGATGGTCAGCCCCGCCACGGAGCGAATCTGCAACTTGCGCGCGATGTTCTTACGGTGCGTCAGCACAGTGTTCAGTGAGATATAGAGTTGTTCAGCTGTCTCTTTGTTCGTCATCCCCTTGACCACACAGGCCACCACTTCCCGTTCCCTCTCACTGAGTTCCTCGCGTCCCGATGAACCGTCAGTGACAGAGGTGTGCGGGCGACCTGGTTGGCAGGCAACCTTTTGTTCCAGCAATTCAACGGCCGGTACAAACAGGAGGTTTTCGACCTCACAGTGCGTGAAGAGGTCCTTTTCGCAGTTGAAAATGTCGAAGAGTACAGCGTTCAGCAGATTGGCGTCGCCCTGCGGGACGTAATATCTGATGATGATGTTTTTGAGCTCTTGCAGCTTTTTGTTGATGTTTTCATGGTTGCGTGCGAATTGCGCGATTTCGTATCCTCCGGTCTTTTCACCGGCCAGCAGGCGTTCGACATAGGTGAATATCTTCCGGTTTTCGAGTTCCATGTGGGCGCGCACTTCATTCATGTAGGCGTCATAGAATTTGAGAATCAGTAGAGCCACGTCGTCACGTTGCGAGCAGTCGAGAGCTTCAAGCAACTTGCGGCGTATGGCGGGCAGTTCGAAGCCCAGAAAGTAATCGTGTGCTTGGCGGAGGTAGGACATCAACGAACTTACCGATATCCTTCCGGCGTGGAGGGCGACTCCAGGATCGCCGCTTTTGATATAATTTGCCACGACGAGAAAAGTGCCACAATCGACTCCTGCTTCGTCGCAGACTTCTTTGATTGTTTTCTCTCCGAATCCTAGCGAAATGCCGAAACGACTGAGCATTTGAAGCAGGTGAAACTCGTCACTGATCACGTCGCTCATCCGGTCCGTCTCTTTATAGTTGCTTACGGTCATAGTCTTGCTTTTTTCGGAATGCGCGCAAAGTAAGTCATTTCCCCCCACATGGGCAATCCCCACATGTGGGTATTCTCCGTCTTGCAGTGTGAGGGGCGTCGCCGCCCCCGCCCGCGTGGCGGCGGAATATCCCCCAAAGGCGGTATTGTGTCTGCTTGAAGATCCCTGTACTTTTGCCAGCAAATTTTAACAGTACAGGTATGAAGTTTATCACTAAGACACTGGGCGGCGCCGTGCTCCTCGCCTGTCTCGGCGGAGTTGAGGCCAGCGCCCAAACCCAAGCCGAAGAAACCCGCGCGACCCGGTCGCGCTTCCAGGTGGGGGGCTATGCGGAGGTAGCCTATACCCGCAATTTTTACAGCGACAATGTATATAAGTATCAGCCGAGCCATGTGAAGAACGACCGTAAGAACCATGGTCGGTTCGACATCCCCCACGCCGTGGTTTACCTCTCTTACGATTTCGGCAAGGGATGGAAGATGGGCAGCGAGATCGAGTTCGAACACGGAGGCTCGGGCGCAGCCTATGAGAAGGAAACCGAAGAAGGGGGCGAGTGGGAACAAGAAACCGAAAAGGGCGGAGAAGTCGAGTTGGAACAACTCTGGATCCAGAAGACCTTTTGGCCCGAACTGAACGTAAAGATCGGTCACATCGTGGTGCCCATAGGCCTGACCAATGCCCATCACGAACCGACGGAATACTTCACCGTCTACCGCCCCGAGGGCGAAGCCACTATCTTTCCCTGCACCTGGCACCAGACGGGCGTCAGCCTTTGGGGACGCCATGGCGCGTGGCGCTATGAGGCGCAATTCCTTGCGGGGCTCGACGCGCTCCAATTTTCAGCCGCGAACTGGATACAGGGCGGAACAAAGTCGCCCTACGAGTTCGACGTTGCCAACAAATATGCCGTCGCCGCCCGTGTGGACAATTATTCCGTACCCGGGCTTCGTCTGGGGCTGAGCGCATACTACGGGCACAGCATCAACAATACCTACGAGACCATGACGGGTTCGCACTACCAGGTGAAGGGCGCCGTGGCCATCGGCTCGTTCGATTTTCACTACGACGCGCATAATTGGGTGGTTCGTGGCAGTCTCGATTACGGTCATCTCTCCGACGCCGACCACATCAATGCCATCAACGTCAACCAGCCGACGAACTCGCCCAACGCCCGTTCGCACGTTGGCGACCAAGCTGTGGCCTTCGGCGCGGAGGCGGGCTACGATTTCTTTTCACAAATCAAGAGACTCCGCGAAAAGGCGCAGCGCATGTACCTCTTCGCCCGCTATGAGTACTACGACAGCTACCGTCCGGCGACAGGCGCCACAACCGATTACCCCTACACCGAGAAACACCGCCTGGCGGTCGGCCTGAACTACTATCCCATTCCCGAGGTCGTCATCAAGGGCGAGTTCTCGCACCGCTTCCTCCACAGCCAATATAACGACGAGCCTTCGGTCTCGCTGGGCGTGGCGTACGCCGGTTTCTTTACAAAGTGAAGCTAACTTCTCATTATTCAACTTAACACGTTTAGCATTATGAACAAAGTATTTAGAACAACTCTCTTCGCCGTTTTTGCGGTAGCGTCGGCTTTTGGCCTGTCGTCGTGCAGCGATGACGCGGACGGAGGTGGCGAACAGCCCGGGCAGCTGACGGCCGACGAGCAGGAAATCAAGACGTTCGCGCAACAGTACTTGGACGCCACGCTTTATCCCACCTATCGGATGTTGGCTGACAGTACGGCTATCCTAGCAGACCAGCTGACTGCCATGCGTGACAAGGTGATGGGCGGGGAAACCGTTACGCAGGATGAGATTGACGCCGCGTGCACTGTATTCCTTCATGCCCGCGCAAACTATGAGACGAGCGAGGCGTTCCTTTTCGGCGCCGCCACGGATTTCGGAATCGACCCGCATATCGACACGTGGCCTCTTGACCTCGATATGCTCAAAACCGCGCTTTCCAACAGCAGCCAGATCAACGCCATGGCCGGTGAGAATGGTGATGAGTATGCCGGTGTGAACCTCGGTCCGGCGCTTCTGGGTTTCCACGGCATTGAGTACATCCTCTTCCGTGACGGGCAGAACCGCACGGCGGCCAGCCTCAACAGCCCCGACCCCGGGCTGAACAACCTGACGGCCCGCGAAGAGCTCATCTATGCCGCCGCCGTCGCCGGCGACCTGCGCAACAAGTGCTTCCAGATGGAGGTGGCGTGGAATGTCGACGCTCCGGCTGACCACATCGCCAAAGTCGAAGCCCTCGAATGGCCTTACCAGATGACCAACGGCCTGTCGTATGGCGAGAACATGATGCTTGCGGGACAGGCGGGCAGCACCTACAACTCATGGCGTCGTGTGAGTGACGCTATCATCCTGAGCGGTTGCATCAACATCTGTGACGAGGTGGGCGAGGTCAAGATGGGGACGCCCCATGGCGGGGTCGAGGGCGTGGCGCAAGACCCGAATTACATCGAATCGCCGTATAGCTGGAATTCCATCACCGACTTCTATGACAACCTGTGCAGCATTGAGAACAGCATCATGGGCGGACGCCCCGAGCTGCGCGATGAGTCGAAATCAATCTATGCCTATGTCAACAAACGTAACGCTGCATTGGCCGCCCAGCTCAAAACGGACATAGCAGCCGCCAAGGCCAAGATCCGGGCAATGAAGTACCCTTTCGTACATAACTATACCGACGCATCGGTGGCCGAGGCCATGGAGGCTTGCATGAAACTGTCTGACACGTTGGGTGAGGTGAACACGTACATCCTTAGCCACTAAGCGCATCCGCATCCCCGGGAGGCCTTATGGCGTCGCTGTGCGGACTGCCCGCCTCGAAGAGGGGCGGGCTTGGCGGTAGGGAGGGGCCTGCCTTTTCAGGTGGTTCCCCCTATCCGGCTGACAGGAAAAACAGGTGCTGCGACCGTCCATCCTGTCCGGCTGACAGAAAAAACGGTCAGTAGTGACCGGAAATCCCGTCCGGCTGTTTGAACGGTATGGCAGTTTGAAAACAAAGACAACATGTTTGACCCACTAAATGAAACTACTGATGAAGAAAAGAAAGTTTACGCTACCCACCTGGATCGCATTGGCGACGTTGGGGTTAGCGGCTTGCAGTGACGACAATGTCAGCACGCCGCCGCAAGGAGGCGACGACTATGCCTACGTCGGCAAGGCTGTCGGCAACTTTACGGCTGCCGAATGGTATCCCGGCGGCGAGCTGGGCACGACTGAGAATGTCGGTCATTCGTCATACGAGGACGAGACGCCCGCGGTCACCGCGCAGGGACTGGGAGAGAGTTTTAAGTTCGGCGAAGCCTTTTTCGAACGCAATTACAACGAGGGTACACCGCCGTTCAACGGCCTCGGTCCGGCGTGGATCCGCAGCTCGTGTCAGAGCTGCCATCCCGGCTACGGTCACGGCAAACGGCAGACATCCTACCAAGCCAACACTTTCGGCAATGGCTACCTCCTTGTTGTTTATGACAAGGACACGAAGGCCTACGTGCCCGAGCTGACCGGCATGCCGCAGACCAAGGCGTCAAGTCCCTTCCTTCCGCCAATCGACGAGAGCGGCATACACATCGACTGGCTTGTGGCCAGCGACGGCGCCTTGCCTACAACTTTCCCCGACGGCGAAACGTATGAACTCATCTATCCCGAAGTGACCATCGACCTTGATGCGTTTCACACCGACCCTAAACCGTCGAACTATGAGGTGCGTCTTGAATCGACCATCGGTATCTATGGTACAGGGCTCATTGATGCGATTTCCGAAGACGATCTCAAAGCGCAGTATGAGGCCGAGGCACAGCTCGGGCTGCCGCTTAATCCCGCCATGTGGGATTCTGTGGCGAACGATTGGGCTGCTACTGCATGGTATAGCGGCTATCCGGCGAACGCCACTGACCGCCGTCCACGTATCAAGCGCTACACGTATGCTTTGAGCCGGGCGACTTTGCAGGATGGTCCTGGCGCGAATGCAATCTGGAATATCACGAATGTCAGCCGTTCCGACCGTCCGAAACTCTATACCACCGATGCGTGGGCCAAGGCCATGTCGGAAAACGAAAATGTGCTGGCTGCCATAGCGGCAGACCCGGAGTCGCCTTATTATGCCGACGGCACGCGTGAGGGTATTGCTGGACGCATTCTTACGTTGCTCTCGCCCAACACTGACCAGTTTGCCGAGGGCGCCACACCAGAGATGAGCGACCGCAACTACTACGAGCTGATGGTTTGGCATCGCGGACTGGCTGTTCCCCGGGCACGTAACCTCAACGATCCACAGGTGCAACGTGGCAAGACGCTTTTTTACGAAATGGGATGTACGACATGCCACCGGCCGTCATGGACAACTGGCGATGACGATTATTGGGCCGACGAGGTGGTCAAGTCGCAAGGAAAACTCCCCGTATACAAGCAGCAGGTCATTTGGCCTTATTCGGATTTTGTGCAGCACCGCCTGTTCATGAAGAACGACATTCGGGCCGACTGGTGTCGGACGACGCCTTTGTGGGGCAGAGGGCTGTCTCTCCAAAATACTGGTGCCGAAGACCGTTTGCACGACTGCCGGGCACGCAACGAGATTGAGGCCATCATGTGGCATGGTTACAGCCGTAAGAGTGAGGCGTTCGGAAGCGCTGAGAAATTCTATAATCTTCCGAAAACCGACCGCGACGCTGTCGTGGCGTTTATCCGTGCCATCTGACGGGAGCCGGACAGTATGATGGGAGGCGAGCGCCCGATCCTGGATTTCCGGGAGGGCCTTGCCTCCTTTTTAGAGACAGAGAGCCGTCTGTTTGCTGGGCGCCGGTGTCCTTTGGCGCGTTGTGACTGAATATCTGTTTCTTGCGCACAGCCTGTAAAAAGCCGGGGCGAAACCAGAGATGCCCGTTGCATAGCGTGTCGTTTTGTCGGTTGCCGTGCCGGAACTGCCGACGTGTGCGCGGGGCATGGCATAGAAGCCACGCAGCATACAGATGGCGTTTTAATAAAAAAGAAATAGCTTATGATTACCTATGAAACACTTGTACACCGTGCGGGGCGGCTGTCTTTTTTGTGGCTCTATCTGTTGATGATCATTATGGCCATCACCACGTTTGTAGAGAAAAGAGTTGGGACCGACCGTGTGGTCGAGACTGTTTACTCGTCGTGGTGGTTCGCCGCATTGTGGGCCGGGACCGCTTTATGCGGACTTGCAGGGCTGTTAGCCCAGCGGCGACCGTTACACGTGCTTGTCCTTCACGTGTCGTTTGTCGTTATACTTTGTGGTGCATGGCTGACGTCGGTCACGTCGGTGAGCGGTCAGATCCACCTTCGCATCGGACAGACTGCTGTCTGTTATACGGTTGATCCTGCCGACGGGGGAGGCGAGCGTCCGCTTCCGGCCGCTGTTACGTTGAGCGGTTTTGAAGTGCGTGAACATCCCGGTACTGGCGCTCATGCCGACTATGTGAGCCAGCTTGAATTGAAGGATCGCAGCGGCCAGCGTCGCGAGGTGACGGTCTCGATGAACCATGTCCTCCACCATGGTGGAATGCGCTTTTTCCAGATGTCATACGATTCAGACCGTAAAGGCAGCTATTTGCAAGTCAGCGTCGACCCGTGGGGCCGTCCGTTGACTTATGCAGGCTATGCGCTGCTTTTCTTATCGCTGCTTTGGATGCTCTTTTCCCCGCGCGGCAAGTTTCGTGCCCTTTTGCGCCATCCGGCCTTGCGTCGGGGGCTTTTCGTCGTGGTGGGCTTGTCGGCGTTCTCACTCCGAGCCGCTCCGACGCTTTCGCAGGCCGAAGCAGACCGTTTTGGACGCCTGCTGGTAGCTTGGAACGGACGGGTATGTCCCATGCAGACCTTGGCCCGTGATTTCACTGTCAAGCTTTGCGGAACGGATGTTTACAAAGGGCTTAGCGCAGAACAGGTGATGACGGGATGGGTCTTCTGGGGCGAGGAGTGGGACAATGAGCCTCTTATCCGTGTGAAGAACGCACAGCTCCGCAATGTTCTTGGAGTAGGACGGCGTGCGGCTTTCAACGACTTTTTCTCGCCGGAAGGGGGCTATCGATTGGCACCCTATTTGCAGGATTATTATGCAGGAAATCGTACAGCCTTGACAGATGCCGCCGTCGAGGTAGATGACCGTTTGCAACTCGTTCTTGCGTTGCGCCAAGGCAAACTCTGGCGCGTGTTTCCCCTTGCTGACAGTGTGGGACGGTTTGAGTGGTATGCCCCGACTGACGCTCTGCCTGTCGGGACGGACACGTTACGTGCCGCGTTCGTGAGCCGGGTGTTCAGCGAGTGCTATACGGCGGCCATGTCGGGCGATGGCGAACGGCTCGGCCGTCTTTTCTCTGCTTTGGATGCCTTTCAGCAGGAGGCGGCCTCGGATGCGTCATTCCCTTCGGCGCATAGTTTGAAAGCCGAACGGCTCTATAATTCTCTGCCGCTTCCAATGTGGCTGTCGCGTCTGAATCTGGCTTGTGGCTTGTTGCTTATGGTTGGCTTTTTGGCGCAGATGGCCCGGTGGCAACAGCGGGCGGATGGCTCGGCGCGATGGTCGTGGAACCGCCTCCTGCATAGGGTGGGCATGACACTGCTGGCAGCGGGTTTTGTGGCATTGACGTTCTATCTTGGATTGCGCGTGGAAATCAGCGGTCGCCTGCCTTTGGGTAATGGCTACGAGACAATGTTGGCCATCAGCTGGATGCTTATGGCGGTGTCTTTGGCGCTTTGTCGCCGCTTTCCGGTGGTGGTACCGATGGGGCTTTTGCTGTCGGGCTGCTTCCTGCTCGTGTCGTCGCTGGGGCAGATGAATCCTCAGATCAGCCCTTTGGAGCCGGTGTTGGGCTCTCCGTGGCTTAGCGCACACGTGTCCCTTGTCATGGCGGCTTATGCATTGCTGTCGTTCACGTTCGCTTGTGCCCTCGTGGCGGGGGGGCTTGTTTTCGCAAAGGGAGGTACAAGTGCCGTCGGTGTGGCCGCGCCGGTGGAAGCGTTGGCAGTCTTGTCGCGCGTGTTCCTTTTTTCGGGGATAGCCTTGTTGGGAGGCGGTATCTTTGTCGGAGCCATTTGGGCCGGGCAGTCATGGGGCCGCTGTTGGGGCTGGGATCCGAAAGAGGTCTGGGCGCTTGTCTCGTTTCTCTTTTATGCTGTCCCGATTCACGATGTTTCGCTCCACCGGTTCCGCCGCCCGATGTTTTATCATGCCTATATGGCGGCGGCTTTCATGACGGTGGTGATGACGTATTGGGGCGTGAACTATTTTCTCGGTGGTCTGCATAGTTATGCGGGTTGATTCGGAACAGGTCGTCGGCTGATTGCGGCCACGCAGTTAGGCGTAAAAATGAGGAGCGTGCCGTGGACTTTGAGCCTCGGCACGCTCCTTAAATGTTGGAATGCTTCACGGTGAAACCGGACGCTCCTTTTGAGAATGGAATCAGGGGACAAGAACTTTATGTCCGGCGACAATGTAGATACCGGTCGGCACGTTGACGGTATGGGGCTGTCCGTCGACTGTGCCGCGCCAGTGAACCCGACCTGTGGCGTCGGTTACGGCCAGCGCGGCGGGGCGGTCGCTACTGATGTGGATTTGGCCGCGGCTGGCGCTGACGCTGAATATGGGCTTGTCAGTGATGTTGCCGATGCCCACACTGGTGCCGTATTGGTAGACACGCACCCAGTCGAAGAGTGTCTCGTAGGTGTGGTCCACGTCGGCGTCGGCTGCCCAAGAGCCGTTGCCTACGGATTGGTTGAGGATGATGTAAAAAGCTTTGTCAAACGGCCATTGCCCGTTGGTGAGGGCTTCCGTGTCTGTGGACTTGGCGTAGCTGCCGACTTGCTTGCCGTCGACGTACCAACGTAGGCTGCTCTCGTTCCATTCGAGGCCGTAGGTGTGGTAGCGGTCCATTTCGACGCTTTCGTTGTAGGACGATTTGGGGTTGCTGGTGTTGCCAAGGTTGTATGTCCAGTTTGAGTGGACAGTGTGGTAGGCTGTGTTTTGGGCGTCTATCTGCTCCCAGATGTCGATTTCGCCGTCGTTGGGCCATCCTTTCGACTGGTCGGTGGGCATGAGCCAGAAGGCGGGGAAATTGCCGCTGTGGGGATGGGTGAGGATGCGGGCTTCGATCTTGCCATATTGGAAGTCGAACAGTCCGGATGACTCAACGCCGCCTGTGATCATAGGGACGGGGTCGCTTTCTTGGTCAGGGTTGGGAATGGCTCGGGCCACGAGTTTGCCGTCTGACAGATAGATGACATCCTCGCTGTCTGAGAGCCAGCGGTTCCAAGTGGCGCTTTCACGCAGGCAGCGATGCCAGGCGTCGGCGTCGGGTTGTGTGCCGTCGGGCCCGTTGAATTCGTCGGCGAATATGAGCTTATAGGTGGCGCGGTCGGTAGGCTCAAAATTAACGTAAACGGCTACGTCGCCGTTGATGCTGTCCTGAGGAATGGTGTAGGTGCGGGCACGGGTCTTGAATTCACTCCATTGGCGGTTACCGTGGACGTATTGCGGGCCGTCGAAGTTGTGGCCGTGGCGTATGGTCATGCTGTCAGCCTGGTAGCCGCTTGCCACGGCTGTCGGAAAGATGCGCAGGGATTTGAAGCATGGGATAGTCAGGGGGAGTCCGGTGTTGTCCGGACCGTAGATGCTGCCGTTTTCGCTGTGGAGGTCGAGCTTGTGTTCGGCATTGTGCACGTTGACAAGGAAATCGACGATGTAACCGCCATTGGCGTTGATCTGGTTGGCGCCGCCTTCACTCCACTGACCTGCGGGGTCGATGTTGTTCCAGTCCACTTTGAGGCGGGCCCGGTAGACGCCTGTGGGCATCGTGGCAGGCAGAGTGAAAGCGGGCATACTGTCAAGGCGGACGGAGCCGGGAGCACCGGTGATGGTTTCTCCAAGGCTGTTCTTCCCGTTAAAGTAGGTGTAGGAGACGAGCTCGCCCGAGAGGGTGGGAACGCCGTTCCCGTCGAGCGAGGTATTGAACTGTCCGTCTTGGTTGAAGTCGATGTAGAGATACTCATGCATGGAGTTACCCGTGTAGTCGATGCCCGTAGTAACTTTGTCTCCGGGGACGAGCGATATCTCTTTGTTTGTCATGTTTCGGTAGACGTAGTTGTCGCCTTCATCGTCGATGCGGATGGTTTTTGTGCCACCGGCGGTCCCCGTGATGTTGATCCGGTTCAGCCGACGGTCGGTTCGCTCGATCGTGAGGCTTTTGTCGAAGTTCAGGGGATAGTCGTTGCCGGTTTCTGGCGTCTCGCCGTTTATTTCGACAAAGAGGCCTTCGACTTGTACGTTGGCTGTCATGATTTCAGCGGGTATGGTGAACGTGTCGTCGCGGAAGAGGTATGCAGGGTAAACGACTTCGACGTATTGCGGAGTGCCGTGGATAAGGCTGTCGCCTGCGAGGTTGTATCCGTAACGGACGCGGATGCCGTCATAGGTGAAGCCTTCTTCCGGATCCATCTTCACAGTGAGCGGTTGACCAAAGGGAGCTTGATAGCCGTTGAGAGTGGTGCCGGTCTCGGTGAGCACGTCGCCGTTGCGGTTGGCAGAGGTGACTGGGCAGAAGTCGCCGTGTACGTTAAGGCGTGTGTCGAAGATCATGCCTCCGTCGGTGACGATGGTGGTCGAACCGCCCGGATCGACGTTGCCCCAGTCAAGTTTGAAGCGAATACGGTAGTAGCCGTTCGGCAGGTCGGCCGGGACTGTGAATGCAGGAGGATTGAGTACGTTGCGGCTGCTTCCGGTTGCTTTCGTGCCGTCGCTGAAATAGCCTTCGGTGTCCGCAACGGTTTCGACGTAGGCATAAGTCATGATGTCACTGCCTTCGGGGATGGTGTAGTCGTCGTTGAGTGTAGCCTCGAACTTGCCGTCGTTGCCGCGGTCGAGATAGATGTAGCCGTTCAGCCAGGTGTCGGTGTAGCCAAAGGCGGGCGTAAGAGTTTCTCCTGCTTTGGCCGTGAAGCTCTTGTCGAGCAGGGTGTAGTGGATGGGGGTGGGGTTGAGCGTGCCCCAGTTCATGGACTGGTCGCCGTCGGCCGAGCCTTTGAGGGTGATGCCAGTGAACTTGCGCTCACTGCGGTTGACGGTGGTGCTTTCGTCGTAGTTGATGACGTAGTCGCCGAGGCGGAAGCGGGGAGTGGGGCTGTCGTTGACGACAATCTCGTCGATGTAGACGGCGTAGTCGCTGGTCAGCGCGTGGGGCGACTCGCAGTCGGGCACGACGACGAGGCTGTAAATGTCAATGCCTCCGGCACCCTTGATGGGGAAGACGGCGTCGCACCATTCGCCGGGTGTGGCAGGCAGCGAGGAGAGCGCCCAGAACTGTTCTGCTTCGGGTGACTGTCCGGCGCGTTCGCGCCGTTTCCCGAGGCCGATGAGCATCATGCGGCCGTCTGTCGGCTTGTGGATCATGACGTGGACGTATTTCGTGGTCTTGGTCAGTTCGAATGTTTCGCTCAGGTCGATGCGGGCGCCGTAGAGGTTACTGCCGAATCGGGAGCGTTGGAATCCGAGGATGTGCCCGGTGGAGTTCGGGGCGAAGCCGAGCGTCTCGTTTACTTGGCTGAGGTGGTTGCTGACCACGGCGGCGTTGCCTTTGAGTGTCCCGGTGCGGAATGGGGATTCTTCCCAGGAATCGTAGACTCCTATCGCCTTGTAGTCTTCCGATTCGAACGTGATTTCTTGGGCTGTCGCTGTCAAAGGGAACGCCATGACGGCCCAGAGTATATGTTTTTTGAGGTTCATTGTTTTGGGTATGGAGGTTTAGTAAACGGAAAGCGTGTGGAGCAGCGGACAAGCTTTGCTGTCTTCGATGGTGACGCGGACACCTTTGACGCTGAGGGCTGACCCGTAGTTCGACGTGGAGCCGTTCAGGGGGATGATGCGTTTGTAGCCCACGGTGGTCTGCTGGATGCTGCCGCCTCGTTCGGTCCAGTCGCTGCTGCCGTCATTGCTTGTCTCGATTTTGAAGGCCTTGACGCGCTGGCCGAGCTTGATGTATTCTTGCAGGGCTACGAAATGGATGCGCTGCGGGGTGTCCCACGTCAGGGTGATGGTGGCCGACGTTGTGCCGTCGTTGGTGGCCCAATAGGTATCCTTGTCGCCATCAATGAGGTTGGTGGCCTCGTAGTTGCGCGAGGCACCGGCTGCGCGGGTCTCAGTGACTTCCACTTTCGCCGTGCGGGCCAAATCGTTTCCTAATCGTGTTTCCAACAGGTTGCCAAGGTCTTTGAGCACGTTCACCGTGGCCGTGGGCAGAACTCCGGCCTTGTTGGGCGGCATGTTGAGGATGAGCGTCGAGTTGCGTCCTACGGTCTCGAGGTACATCTGGAAGAGACGTTCCGCACTCTTCACCGTTTCTCCATCGTGGTAGAACCAGCCACTGTCCGTTCCTTTGGCGTCGCTCTCTCCCGGCAGCCAGAACCAGCCGTCTTCGGAGCCGTACATGCCGTTGCCTTCGGGGGCGGTACCGCGGTTTTCGGGCGACCAGTTCGTTTCGCCAGCCCATCCGGCCTCGTTGCCAATCCAGCGGGCTTCACCGCCAACGCCCCAAAGCACGCAATCGGGACACACTTTATGTACTGAATCGCGAAGGTTGGGCACGTCATAATAGACGGAGTTGTCCACATTGCGTGTCCCGCCTTCGCCGCCGTAGTATCCGGTCCCGCCTTGGGCGCCGTCAAACCACATTTCGAATTGGTCTGTGCCGTACTGGGCCAGTTCGGCGCATTGTCGGAGGAACACTTCGCTGACGTATCTGTCCGTGCCGTAAAGGGCGCTGTTGCGGTCCCATGGCGAGATGTAGAAACCGTACTTCATGTCGAGTTCCTTGGCTGCGGCTGCGAAATCGCGGGGTATGTTGGTCTGTTGGGCAATGGGACTTGAACAGCTTGTCACGTTGTGTGTCGTGGTGCTCGTAGGCCAGAGACAAAAGCCGTCGTGGTGCTTGACTACGGCGATGCCGCCTTTCATTCCGGCTGCCTTGACTGATTCAAGCCATTGCTTGGGATTGGGGGCCTGCGTAGGCGCAAAGAGGTCTTCGTCTTCGTCGCCGTTACCCCATTCTTTGCCGGTGTAGGTGTTCATGCCGTAGTGGAAGAAGGCGTAGAATTCGGTCTCTTGCCACTTCAACTGGCGGGGGTGGGGCACAGGGTGAACAGGCGCCGGCTCGTTGTCGGGGTTCGGCAATGATTGTTGTTGGATGACGAACTCACTCCCTCCGGCTTGTTGCGCCCATCCATTTGACGGCGCAACCGCCAAACTGAGCGCGAAAAGCGTTAGTGTAGTTTTCTTCATGAGCTTAAAATGTGAGCTGAATTCAACTTGCAAATGCAACAGAATT
>HF989171.1:0-18019 GCA_000431275.1 Prevotella sp. CAG:755
TTCTGTTGCATTTGCAAGTTGAATTCAGCAATTTATATTTCATCGTGTAGGGTGCTGTGCGGACGTTTCTTTCGGATTATCGTGGCTGTGCCGATGTGGGAATGACTAGGGCGGGAACGGCCGTTTTCATAAGTGGCAGAGATAGCGAAGAAAGGGAGCAAAAGCAAGAAAAAATGCCTTTTCTTCGGCGAACCAGCGTGTTTTCCGACCGCAGCCGGACTTGTCCGTTGTCGACCCACACGCTGTACGATGGCCGGATGGTTGAATTTGTGTTCATTATGAGGCGTTCACTTCTGTCTCTCGCTTTTTTGTTGTACCTTTGCCGTACAAAATCAAAATTGCAACGATTAAATTAAAGCTTACATGAAAGCATTTGTATTTCCCGGGCAAGGTGCCCAGTTCGTAGGAATGGGCAAGGACCTTTACGAGAAGCACCCCGTAGCTAAACAATTTTTTGAGAAAGCCAACGATATCCTTGGTTTCCGCATCTCTGACATCATATTCGAAGGCACTGACGAAGAGCTGAAGCAGACGAAAGTGACGCAACCAGCCGTGTTCCTCCACAGCGTGATCAGTTCGCTCTGCTTGGGCGATGACTTCCTGCCCGACATGGTGGCGGGACACTCGCTGGGTGAGCTGTCGGCACTGACGGCTGCCCGTTCGTTGAGTTTCGAAGACGGTTTGAAGTTGGTTTATGCACGTGCCATGGCCATGCAGAAAGCTTGCGAAGCAACTCCCTCGACAATGGCCGCCGTCATCGGTTTGACTGACGACGTGATAGAGGGCATCTGCAAGGAAGTGAGCGCAGGAGGTCATGTCGTGGTTCCGGCCAACTATAACTGCCCGGGGCAGCTCGTCATCAGTGGCGAGGTGCCTGCTGTCGAAGAAGCTTGCCAGCGGCTCAAAGCCGCAGGTGCCAAGCGTGCGCTGGTGCTTCCGGTGAGCGGCGCTTTCCACTCACCCTTGATGCAGCCCGCCAAGGAGGAGCTTGAAGCAGCCATCGCCGTGACGGAATTCCACAAGCCCATTTGCCCTGTCTACCAGAACGTGGACGGCGCAGCCCATACTGAGCCAGCCGAAATCAAGGCCAACCTCATCGCACAGCTGACGTCGTCAGTGCTTTGGACCAAGGAGGTGAACAACATGGTTGCCGCCGGTGCCACTGAGTTCATTGAATGTGGACCGGGAAAAGCCCTGCAAGGCATGATTGCCAAGATTTGCAAAGGCAACGATGCCGTCACGATGCACGGCGTGTCGGTAGTCGATTGAACGGCTACGGGCAAATTGCTTGATACATAACGACCCACACGGCAAGTGCTTCGGCTCATGACGAACCGGGCAGCTTGCCGTGTTCACGTTTGAAACATACGAATTAGATTGACCGACGAGATGAAAGAAAAGATGATAATCTACCAGGTGTTGCCCCGCCTTTTCGGTAACGTGAATGAAAACTGCGTTCCACACGGTAGCCTCGCGCAAAACGGTAGTGGGAAAATGAATGATTTCACAGCCGATGTGCTAGCCACAATCAAGGACGAAGGCTACACGCACGTGTGGTTCACAGGCCTCATTGAGCACGCCACGCAGACCGACTATTCCGCTTTCGGCATCGAGCCCGACCATCCGGCGGTTGTCAAGGGGCGTGCAGGATCACCCTATGCTATCAAGGACTACTATGATATCGACCCCGATTTGGCCGAGAATGTCCCGGCGCGCATGAACGAGTTTGAAAATCTCGTGAATCGTACCCATGAGGCCGGGCTCGGTTTTGTGATGGATTTCGTGCCCAACCATGTGGCACGCCAATATCATTCAGACGCCAAGCCGGCCAATGTCGTTGATTTGGGTGCCCACGACGTGACCACGCAGGCCTTTTCGCCCCAGAATAATTTCTATTATATCCCCGGCCAGCCTCTCCGCACCCATTTCGACCGTTATCACCTTGCCCCTATGCCCTATCGCGAATACCCCGCCAAGGCCACGGGCAACGACCGTTTTGATGCTTCGCCCGGCGAAAACGACTGGTATGAGACGGTCAAGCTCAACTACGGCGTGGACTATTGTGGCGGCCGTCAGAAGCACTTCAACCCTACGCCAGACACGTGGGAGAAAATGCTTGATATTCTGCTCTTCTGGGCCGGAAAAGGCGTCGACGGTTTTCGGTGCGATATGGCCGAAATGGTGCCGGTCGAGTTCTGGGACTGGTGTATTTCGCAGGTGAAGGCCCGCTTCCCCCGAATGCTCTTTATCGCTGAGGTCTACAATCCGTCGGAATACCGCAACTACCTGTATGCCGGACACTTCGATTTCCTGTATGACAAGGTGGGGCTTTACGATACACTCCGCGGCGTGATCTGTGGCCACCGGCCTGCATCGGACATCACGTCATGCTGGCAAAGCGTCGACGACATAAAGGACCATATGCTCAACTTCCTTGAAAATCATGACGAGCAGCGCATCGCGTCTGACTTTTTTGCCACAGACGGGCGAAAGGCGCTGCCGGCACTTGTGGTCAGCGCCTGTATGGGTACCAACCCTTTCATGGTCTATGCCGGACAAGAATTCGGCGAGCCGGGAATGGATGCCGAAGGTTTTAGCGGACGCGACGGCCGCACAACCATTTTCGATTATTGGAGCGTTCCTTCGTTGAGAAGAGCTCTTTCCGGACAGCTCCGTGCCGGAGAACGCCACTTGCACGACGCCTATGTCAAACTGCTGCGTCTTTGCAACACGGAATCGACTCTTCGTGAAGGTTCGTTCTTTGACCTGATGTATGTCAATTACGACGGTTGCGGTGGATTCGATCCGAACCGCCATTATGCTTTTCTCCGTCACGCGGGGCACGACCTGCTGCTCATTGTAAGTAACTTTTCGGACGAAGCCTCGCAGGTGGGCGTCCGCATTCCAAGTCACGCTTTCAGCACCCTCGGCCTGCGTGAGGGCATTTGCTGGGCTAGCGACTTGCTCACTGGCGAACCCGTAACGGTCACCTTGCGCCCGGATTCCGTCACGTCAGTGCAACTGCCGCCTTATGGTGCCGTTCTGCTGAAAATGAGGTGCTGATGTTTTCATGTGGCACACTATTTGCAAGTTCTAAGACATCATTGCATGTTTTTAGGAATAACGAACAGACTGACAGTTTAACTTTATGGACTACCAACTATCGTCGACACTCTCAAAGGCGCTCTTATACAGCAAAGAAGAGGCGTTCCGCCTGCACAATGGTGCGGTCGGTCCCGGTCATCTACTGCTTGGCCTGCTCAAAGGCAATGAAGGAAAAGCCTTGGAAGTCATCCACCATTTTCCCTTGCCTCCTGGACGGCTGAAAGCGACGGTCGAGGGGTTATTGGCTGAGCAAACCGACAATATGGCAGCAGCAGCTACGCCCGAGACGATAATCATCAATACAGATGCGTCGCGCATCTTGAAACTGAGTTTTCTTGAAGCGCGGCTGTTCAAAAGCCACGTGATCGACACGGAGCATCTGTTGCTTGCAATGTTGCACGACGAGGATAACATTGCCCGCCGTTCGCTGAACGCCAACTCCATTAATTATGAAAATGCCTGTGCTCTGCTTAACTTGAAGCCAGATGTGCAGTCCGGTTTCGGCGTGGAAGACGATGAAGACGAACCCTACTCGAACCCGCACCAACAGTCATCTTCGCAGCGCGACACCCAGTCTGCTACACGGAAGCCTATGACCGATACGCCAGTGCTTGACAGGTTCGGTGTTGATGTGACCCGTGCGGCCGAAGAGGGGAAATTGGACCCCGTCGTCGGCCGGGAAAAAGAGATAGAACGTATCGCACAAATCCTGTGCCGCCGGAAAAAGAACAATCCTGTGCTCATCGGCGAGCCCGGCGTGGGAAAAAGTTCCATCGTCGAAGGGCTGGCCCTGCTCATTGCGCAGAAAAAAGTGCCGCGTTCGCTGCGTGGCAAACGCATTGTTGCGCTCGACATGGCGTCTGTCGTGGCAGGAACGAAGTATCGTGGCCAGTTTGAAGAGCGTATCCGCAACATTATCCTCGAATTGCAGGAGCATCCTGAGGTGGTGCTCTTCATCGACGAGATACACACCATTGTCGGTGCAGGTTCGGCGCCAGGTTCGATGGATGCCGCCAATATGCTCAAACCCGCTCTGGCCCGGGGCGATTTGCAGTGCATCGGAGCCACAACGGTCGACGAATACCGCAAAAGCATTGAAAAGGATGGTGCGCTCGAACGCCGATTCCAAAAAATCATGGTCGAACCGACGACAGCCGATGAGACACTTCAGATCTTGAAGAACATCAAAGAGAAATATGAGGATCATCACAATGTGACTTATACCGACGATGCGTTGAAAGCGTGCGTCAGCCTGACCGAGCGTTACATCACTGACCGTGCCTTTCCCGACAAGGCCATCGACGTGCTTGATGAAGCGGGGAGCCGGGCTCACCTTGTGAATGTATCCGCACCTAAGGAAATCGAAGAGCAAGAGAAGCTGATAGACCTGTTGACCACTCAGAAAGTCGAGGCAGCCCATAACCAGCAGTATGAGCTGGCAGCAGAGTTACGAGACCAGGTCCGGCAGGAGGAGGAGAAACTCGAAGCGCTCACCAATGCCTGGCAGGCCACACTGTCTGAAAACCGCGAGGTTGTCGATCGCGAACAAATTGAAAGTGTCGTGTCGATGATGAGTGGTGTCCCCGTGCAACGCATGGCAGGCGAGGAAAGCGTGCGGCTCAAAGGCATGGCGGGTGAACTTTCGTCACGTGTCATCGCGCAAGATAAGGCCATTGAAAAACTTGTCCGCGCCATCACGCGCAGCCGCATCGGTTTGAAAGATCCCAACCGCCCTATTGGCACGTTCATGTTCCTTGGGCCCACTGGCGTCGGAAAGACGCATTTGGCCAAGTGCCTGGCTGAATTCATGTTCGGTTCGGCCGACGCACTCATTCGTATCGACATGAGTGAGTATATGGAGAAGTACAGTGTCTCGCGCCTCGTCGGTGCGCCACCGGGATACGTCGGCTATGAAGAGGGAGGCCAGCTCACTGAAAAGGTGCGCCGCCACCCCTACTCCATCGTCCTACTCGATGAAATCGAAAAGGCTCACGGAGATGTGTTTAACCTGTTGTTACAGGTGATGGACGAGGGCCGACTCACTGACAGCAATGGCGTGACGGTCGATTTTCGTAATACGATTATCATCATGACGTCTAACTGCGGTACACGGCAACTCAAAGAATTCGGTCGCGGCATCGGTTTCGACCGCCCGCAAGGGGCAGCCAACAACGTCGGTTTGGCGACAGATGTCATCCAGAAGGCGCTTAACAAACAGTTCGCTCCCGAGTTCCTCAACCGTCTGGACGAAATCATTATGTTTGAGCCGCTTTCGGCCGGAGCTATCCGTCGCATTGCCGGCATAGAGTTGCGTGCGCTCACTGGCCGCTTGGAGAAATTGGGCGCTACGCTTCGCCTGACAGATGCGGCTATGGACTTTCTCGTGGCGCGTGGGTATGACGTCCAATATGGCGCACGTCCGCTCAAACGCGCCATACAGAATTACGTCGAGGATCCGCTCTGCGAACGCTTGCTTGATGCGGGAGATTCGCAGCACGAATGGATACTCGAAAAGAGCCCGAACGAAGAAAAGCTCGTGTTTGTGTGAGAAACGCAGACGTACGATGACTTTAACGGCCTGATATGCTCTTCGGCATACTAGGCCGTTGTTTTATACAAAAAAGCTTTCTCAACATTTGAAACAGATGGCATTGAATGTAACATACAGATAAGTCAGGGCGAAGCAGCATGTCAGCAGGTCGGCGTCGGATAGACGGTAGTTTGTTATCGTGAAAGCCGATCGGTTACTGACCGAGAGACGGACAGGCTGCCTGTTGAACCGTGTGTAAAGCCAATAGACAGCCGCTCCGACGATGCAGCCCCACACGGTGCCGACTACGACGTCACCAAAATAGTGTACGCCAAGATAGATGCGCGACCATCCGTTGAGTGCAGCCCACGAGAAGAGCATAAGGCCAAGTCCGCGGCGGCGTATCAGCAGGGTGACAAACATGGCTACGGAGAACGTGTTGGCTGCATGGCTTGAAAAGAAACCATAACGCCCGCCGCGGTAATCGTTGACGACATCAAGCAGGTACATGATCTGCGGGTCTTGTGTCGGGCGGAACCGTTTGAAATAGGGCTTGCAGAAGCCGGATGCCATCTGGTCGGCCAAGAGGATGCAGAGACCGATGAAGAGTACGATAAGCCCGATGTGACGGAAGTCGTTGTTACGGATGAGCACGTAGAGGAGTACGGCGATCAGTGGTAGCCATGTGACAGTCTGCGTGATCGCCATAAAGAAACCGTCGAGAAATAGCGACTGGCTTCCGTTGATCCAAATAGTGGCGGCTTGGTCCCACTGTAAGATATGCTGCAACATACCGGGCTTTTCTTTGAAGTTAGACAATTGTGGCTTTCCCGGCTTCGATCCATCCGGTGCGACCATCTGAAAGTTCCACTTGCATCCAGCCTCGTATGGATGTGTCGACAAGGCGGACTCCTGTGCCGGGATGAAGGTCGAAACTGCCTTTTGCAGAGTCAGAAGGGCCTTCGCGTAACGGGCATGTCTGCATGACTACGGCTCGCTGGGACTCTGTGGCCCTTGTGTGTTGCCAAGCTCCGAAACAGTGGGCTGCTACAGCTGTGGCAAAGAGAATAATTGCCCCGAAAAAACTGCATTTGCGCAATAACAGCGGGCGGGAAAACAGGTAGACAAGCAGGGCGCAGAGCGAAAGACCGAACAGGACAAGTCCCCAGACCGCCCATGTGTCGGCCGTGGCTTGGTCGCGGAGCTGTTTTCCCCAGCGGATAAAGAACATCTCGCTCGCCTCGCCGAACTGGTCTTCCGTCTTTGTGCGTACTAACGACAGGTTGAAGCGTGCGTCGTCATCGGCGGGATTGTATTTCAATGCTCGCTCGTAGTGCAAGACGGCTTGCGGATAGTTTTGCAGACGGTAATAGCAATTTCCTAAATTGTAGTGGGCTGAGGCGCTTGCAGGGTGTTCGCGCAGGAACCGTTCGTAGAGGTTTACAGCGCGGGGATAGTCTTTCTGCTGGTATGCGTTGTCTGCTTCCGTCTTTGTGTCTTGGAACGTCGTACCTACGCTGGGTGCAGCGTATGCCACAGCGATTGCCAGCAGCGTAAAAAGGAGTATTATGTGACGTTTCATTTCTTCTTTTTCGCTTTAAGTTCCTGTTCGATTCGGCTGAGTATCTCGGCGGCCTGTTCGTAAAAGCCTTCCAGCTCTTTGTCGCCTCCGCTGGGTGCAAAGCGTGCGAACTCGCAACCTTCGAGCGTTTCGTTGAACCGGCCGACTGTTTCTTCTGTCACCCCTGCCGCCGTAAGCGTCGCAGTGACGGTTTCGCGGCTCAGCTGTCCTTGTGGAATGTTGAACTTGTCGGCCACGTAGCCTTGTAGCGCTTTTTCCGTTTCGTCGTAGAAAGCGTCGCGTTTTTTGCTGTCGAGCATGGCTTTGGCTTTGGCCAGGCGTAGACGGGCGTTCTTACCGGCTGCACGGCCTCGGCGTCCGACGATGTCGGCGTTGGCTTTGATGTAGCGGCGTGTCGTCCAGACTGTGGCCGCGAAGACCACGAGAAGTATGACGTAGAGAATTCCATAGACACCAGATTCCCAGAATGCCGTATGTACGGCGAGGCCATCGTCCACGTGGAGGGCGCGTATGTCGCTCTGGCGGAGTTCCATTTCCTTCCTGACGTCGGCGTCTGATTTCGTGCCTTGGGCCACGTCGACAGCGAGTGGCTGGGTTTGCAGTGTCTTGTATTGGCCTGTGTTGATGTCGAAGTATGAGAACTCGACAGGTGGGATGTCGTAGTGTCCTTTCTGGCGGGGAATGACAAGGTAGTCGTAGACCATCTCTCCGGCAATACCTTTGGCGGTAAGCTCGGTCTTGTCAGTGATTTTGGGGTCGTATACCTCGAAACTTGTCGGGAATGTGAGCTTGGGGGCTTTGATGAGTTTCATGTTGCCCACGCCCGAGATCGTGACTCTGACGGTGAGCGCTTCGTTCGTTTTGGGTTCGCGCGTGGCGACCTCGGCACGGATTTTCAAGTCGCCAACCGCGCCGGAGAAGCCTTTGGGCTTCGGTGCAGGAAGGGGGCTGACTTCGATGTCGATGGTCGGTGTCTGGCGTACTACCTTGACCGTGTAGTCATAGCCGTTGAAAAATGCGTCGATGGGGTCGATGTTGGGGTTTTCCATCGTGACAGCACCTTCAAAACGTATGCTCGGCACTGTCAGTTTGCCTGTCTGTTGTGGGAACATGACGTATTGGCTCCACGTCGTGGTGCGGTAGAGCTTGTCGCCATACCGTTCGACCGCAAAGGTTTTCTGCTGGGGCAAGGGGACTTCTTGACTGAGGAAGCCTTTCAAATCGGGCATCTTCCCGACGAGTTGGTTCAGGTTGACGAGGGTATAGACTTTGTAGGTCAGGACGATGGGTTCCTGCTCGAAAACTTGGGTCTTGTTGGCCGTCACGGTGATAAACAGGTCTTTGTTTGTCACTGCGCCACGGGTACGCATGGCGGGGCCGTTTTCTTGGGCGATGGTCCCCCGGGAGGGTTGGCCGGAACCTTTGACAACCTTGATGCGTACGGCGTTCGACTTGTAGTGACGTCCTCCGACGCTGACAGTGGCGGCCGGGAGTGTCAGGGTGCCTTCGCGCGTGGGCGATAGGATGTACGTGAACGTCGTGGAGCTTTCGCTGCTGGCACGTCCGTTGGTGAGTTGGTAGCTGCTGAAAGTCGAGACTGCCGGACCGTTGAGAACCTCGACTCCGTTGAAGGCGTCGGGACGTATCTGTTCGGCGTCGGTCGAATTGACCTTATATTCTAAGCGGAAAGCCTCGCCCACGGTTACGGTCGTCGGGGAGGCTTCGGCCGTTACGCGGATGCTGGCCAGTGCATGGAAAGCCATCCACCAGCCCGTCAGCACGATGAGGAATTGCTTGTTCATGTTTTTTTCTTACCAGTTCTTTTCCAAGCTACGCGTGCGGGGTTGCGCGTTGCGTATCTTCTGACGTGTCTGTTGTTCTTCTTGTTTGGAGAGGTCGAGCAGCTGTTCGGCGTTGTCTTTCGACATTTGGTTCTGTTGCGGCGGTTGCTGCTTGCTTTGTTGTTGCTGTTGTTGCTGCTTGTCCTTTTTTTGTTTGTCTTCGCCCTTCTTGTCGTCTTTGTCTTGTTGTGGCTTGGAGCCTCCCCCTCCCCCGCCGTTTTTCAGCTGGTGCTGGCAGAGCACAAGGTTATACCGGGCTTCTTCATCGGCCGGGTTGTTGCGCAGGGCTTCTTTGTAGAAGCCAATGGCCTGCGTCAGGTTTTTCTGAGTCTGGCAGACGACGCCGAGGTTGTGGTAAGCCATCGATTTGACCAGCTTGTTCTTTTCCATGCTTGCCCCTTTGATATAAGCTTCCATAGCAGCGGAGTCGCGTTGTTGCAGCAGGAGGGCATTGCCGAGGTTATAATAGGCGCGGCTGTCATTGGGCGAGAGGGTCAGTGCGCGCTGGTAGAATTTTTCAGCCTCGGTCGTGTTCTTGGCGGCCAAGTGGCGGTTGCCTTGATGGACGTACTGGTAGCCCTTGCTTTGGGCGGCAGCGATGCAGGCGCAGCACCAGAGCAGGCAGGTTAACAGTGAGGTCAAACTATGTCTCATTTGCGGAAAAGTTTGAGTTTCTTGAAGAGCGGGTTTTCGCATTCGAGCATGAAGAGTTCGGCAAGGAGCACAATGAGGAGCACGAGCGCCACGGCTTGGAATTGTTCGTCAAATTCGGAATAGACGGGCGTTTCCATTTCCTTCTTGGCCAGCTGGTCGAGGGCGGCGTTGAGGCGGTCTTGCGCAGCGATGGAGTTGTCGACGTGGATGTATGTTCCTTTTCCGGCTTCTGCGAGTTCACGGCACATGGTTTCGTTCAGTTTTGTGACAACGGTCTGTCCGTTCTGGTCTTGCAGGTAGCCGTCGGGGGTCGGGATGGGCGAGCCTTCGGGGGTGCCTATGCCCAGAATGAAGATGTTACGTCCGGCCTTGGCAGCTTCGCGGGCGGCTTCTTCGGCTCCGGGTTCGTGGTTCTCGCCGTCTGTGATGACAATGATAGCCTTACCGACACCTTCGGTTTGGGCGAAGCTTTTCGAGGCAAGGTTGATGGCTTCGGCCAGGTTCGTGCCCTGCACGCCCACCATGCCGGGATTGATGGCGTCGAGGAACATTTTGGCCGAGACGTAGTCGTTCGTGATGGGCAGTTGTATGTAGGCGTCGCCCGCAAAGACGTTCAGGCCTATTTTGTCGTCCGTCATTTTGTCAACGAGATTCGACACAAGCATCTTCGCTCTTTCGAGGCGGTTGGGCGTCACGTCGGTGGCCATCATGGAATTTGACACGTCGAGCGCGATGACTGCTTCGATGCCACGGCGTTCGGTGGTGTCGACGTGGGTGCCATACTGCGGGCGGGCAAGCATGACGACGGCGAGGGCTACGGAGAGGATGAGTAGTAGTCCCTTTATCCGTGTGCGGGTCACGGACATACCTTCGGTCAGCTGCGAGAGAAGCTGCCACTCTCCGAAGCGCTTCATCCGCCTGCGGGCTCGGATTTCGGACCACGCAGCGAGAGCTATCAGCAACGGCAAAAGTAGGAGGCCGTAGAGGTATTCTGGTTCGGCAAATCTGAACATTGCATTGAATGGTAATGGGTTACGGGATGCGGCGCAGCCAAGTTGTGCGAAGCGTGAATTCCACCAAGAGCGACAGCAGAGCCGCTATGGCAAAGGGCATGTAGGCCTCGTAGCGCTTGTCGTAACGCTTGACTTCGAGTTTCGTCTTTTCGAGTTTGTCGATGTCGTTATAGATTTCTTTTAGTTTCTGACTGCTGCCGGCCCGGTAGAAGAGGCCTCCTGTTGTGGCCGCGATTTGTTGCAGGGTTTCGGGGTCCACGTCGACGGGGATGTTGACCATGTGCACTCCTCCGCCGGGCAGCGGATAAGGATAGGGTGCTGTGCCGTTTGTGCCCACCCCGATGGTGTAGATGCGCACGCCGAACTGCCGGGCAATCTCGGCGGCGGTGAGGGGCGAGATGTCGCCGCGGTTGTTGGCGCCGTCGGTCAGCAGGATGATGACTTTACTTTTGGCCTTGCTGTCTTTGAGGCGTGAGATGGCGTTGGCCAGTCCCATACCGATGGCTGTGCCGTCGTCGATCATGCCCGTGGCGGGTAGCTGGCATGAGACGTTGCGGAACATGCTCAGCAGCACGGCGTGGTCTATGGTCAGGGGGCATTGTGTGAACGCTTCGCCGGCAAAGATGGTCAGGCCGATGTTGTCGTTCGGGCGGCTGGCGATGAATTCCTGTGCCACCGCCTTGGCCGCTTCGATGCGGTCTGGTTTGAGGTCTTGTGCCCACATACTCGTCGAGATGTCGAGTACCATCATGATGTCGATTCCCTCGGTTTGAGCGTTGCGCCAAGAGTGGCTCGTCTGTGGCCGGGCCAGGACGATGATGACTAGTGCGAGCGTGAGCATCCGCAGGCAGAACGGCAATTGGACGAGGGCCATGCGGGGCGTTTTTCGGACGTAGCGGTAAGCCTCGGTCGAGGCCACCTTGATCGAGGCTTCGCGCCGGCGGCGTGAAAGGAAGTGCCACAGGATGAGTGGCACCAACAGGAGGAGCAGATAGAGATATCCTGGGTTAGCGAACGTCATTTCAGTGGGTTAAAAGAATGATTGGTAGAGTCCGGTCACGACATAGGCCACAAGGGCGAGCCCTGCGACAATGAGTGCGACGGCACCTGCAGCCATGGCGACGCGCAGGGCTATCTGCCGGTTCTCTTTCAGCACAATTTCCTTGACGATGGGTTCGGGCGGCAACTCGACCTCCGATTTCGTTTCGTTGATGAACTCGACGGCGCGTTTGAGGTTGGCGTCGTTCTCGCCCACGGAGGCTGCATATTTGGCGAACTTGACGAGGTCGGCCGTTTCCAGGATCTGGCGCAGCTCGCGCAAGACGGTCTCGTCCTTGGCGCGGACGAGGCGGTCGAGGATCTCGGCCGTTGTCATCTCCTTGGCATTGAACTGGAAGCGGCGTTCGATGTATCCGCGCAAGACGTCGGTCAGGCGGACGTAGTAGTCTTTGGCGTCTTCTGCGTTCCAGTTTTTTTCGCCTTTTATCTTCTCGATTTCGCGGATAGCCCACTTGTGGGGTTGCTCTGCCGGTTTGACTACCACGCGGCGCGTGATGGGCCGCCGGTTGAAGTAGCGCGCGGCGAGCACGCCGGCAGCAGACAGGCAGACTACGGCTAAAAGGGAGAGCCAGAAGTAGAGCGGGTTCCACGTGAACACACCTTCGACGGCACCGTGCGGGCCATAGAACTTGTCGACATGGAGTGTGTCGACATGGATTCCGGCGGTGTCGACTTTGAGGCCTAAGGCGTCTTTTGAGCGGTAGACCTTTTCTCCGACTTTCACTTCGAACGGCGGCAGCGTGTAGAGCGCTTGGTCGAACGAGGTCAGAAGGTAGCGGCGCGTGAGTTTCATGCGCTTGCCTTCGTTAAGCCACGTGGTGTCGACGGCGCTCTCGTCGACGACCTCGACGCCCGGCACGACCAAATTGTTGTTGAAAGCCGGGAAGTAAGCGCGTTCGCCCGCCCCGAGTGTGACTGTCACGGTCAGTACGGCCTGTTCGCCCACGCGGAGCTGGGCAGGTTCGAGTGTCTGCCCGACGGTCACTTGTGCGGCGGCAGGCCTGGCGGCCATAAGGAGCAGCAAAAGCAGGAGCAGTTTGCGTAGCAGGATGTTCATCTTCTTCGTTTGGCAAAAAGGTTCATCAGCGCCCGGACGTAGTCATCGTCGGTAGCCATGGTCACATGGTCCACCATGCTGGCGCCCAGCGTCTTTTCAAGGCGCAGGCATCCGTCGGCCCACCATTTCCTGTGTGCTTCGCGTATGCGTCGGCTTGACGTGTCGACATATTGTTCGTGTCCCGTCTCGGCATCAGTCACTTTGATGAGGCCCACGTCGGGCAGTTCGGCCATGCGGCGGTCGTAGACGCGGATGGCAGCCACGTCGTGCTTGCGGGCGGCGATCGAGAGGGCTTTTGAGTAGTCGTGTCCGTCGATGAAATCGCTCAGTACGAAAGCTACGGCCCGCCGCTTGATGGCTGCGGCGAGGTATTCGAGCGCTGTGCCCACGTCGGTGTGGCGCCCCTCGGGGCGCAGGGTCAGTAATTCGCGGATGATGCGCAGGATGTGGCGGCGGCCCTTTTTGGGCGGGATGAACTTCTCGATGCGGTCTGAGAAGAAGATGACGCCCACCTTGTCACCCGTCTGGATGGCCGAGAAAGCCAATGTGGCGGCAATTTCTGCCACGAGGTCGCGTTCCAGGCGGGCCGAGGTGCCGAAGTCCAGGCTACCCGAGACGTCGATGAGCAGCATGACGGTCAGCTCCCGCTCCTCCTCGAACACCTTGACGTAGGGGCGTCCCATGCGCGCCGTCACGTTCCAGTCGATGTCGCGGACGTCGTCGCCCGGCTGGTATTCGCGCACTTCGGCGAACGACATGCCGCGCCCCTTGAAAGCCGAGTGGTATTCTCCGGCGAAGATGTTGTTCGTCAGGGCGCGCGTCTTGATTTCGATGCGGCGCACTCGTTCCAGCAACTCGTTCGTTTCCACCTTGCCTCAGCGTTTAGGGCACTTCGACCTTATTGAGTACTTCGGTCACGATGTCGTCCGGGCTGACGCCGGCGGCCTCGGCCTCGTATGTCAGTCCGATGCGGTGGCGCAGCACGTCGTGGGCCACGGCGCGCACGTCTTCGGGCACCACGTAGCCGCGGCGTGACAGAAAAGCGCACGCCCGGGCGGCCAACGCCAGGCAGATCGAGGCGCGCGGCGAACCGCCGAAACCGATGTATTTTGTCAGCTCGCCCATTTTGTATTGTTCCGGATAGCGGGTGGCGAAGACAATGTCGGCGATGTATTGCTCGATGCGCTCGTCAAGGTAGACTTCTTTCACCACCTCGCGTGCCCGGATGATGTCGGCCGTCGATACCACGGGCTTGACCGTAGGCCGCTCGCTGCCGAGTTGCTGGCGCACGATTTTCTTCTCCTCGTCGAGCGAGGGGTAGCTGATGATCACTTTCATCATGAAGCGGTCCACCTGTGCCTCGGGCAGTTGGTAGGTGCCCTCTTGTTCGATGGGATTCTGCGTCGCAAGTACGAGGAAAGGTGCCGGCAGGGCAAACGTCTCGTCGCCGATGGTCACCTGGTGCTCCTGCATGGCTTCGAGCAGGGCGCTTTGCACCTTGGCGGGAGCGCGGTTGATTTCGTCGGCCAGCACGAAGTGGGCAAAGACAGGGCCACGTTTCACGCTGAACTTTTCGGTCGACGGGCTGTAAATCATGGTGCCCACCACGTCGGCGGGCAGCAGGTCGGGGGTGAATTGGATGCGGCTGAATTCGGCGTCGACCAGCGAAGCCAGCGTCTTGATGGCCAGCGTCTTGGCCAGTCCGGGGACGCCTTCGAGCAGGATGTGGCCGTCGGCCAACAGGCCGATGAGCAGGGAGTCGACAAGGTGTTTTTGGCCGACGATGGTGGTGGCCATGCCCGTGCGGAGGTCGGTCAGGAAGCCGGTCTGGCTTTCGATGCGGGCGTTCAGCTCGCGGATGTCTATTGGTTCTGCCATAGGGATAAGCTGTATGGGTTCATTTTTCCGTCTGCAAAATTAGGCCATTTCTTCTTTTTTGGCCTATAAATAACGAAAAAAAGACTGACTTTGTGTTATTTCACACAACAGTTGGCTTGCCCGTCACGCCGGGGAAGTGCCCCTCGTTTGTCGACGGCTTGGCCGGACATACGCCATGGCGTATGTCCGGCAGCAGCGTATGAGCGCCACTTGTGACGCCCGGTATCCGTTGGGGTACAAGCAAGTCGTTATGCGGCTCAAGGCGTGGACGGATAGAACGGGTGGCATCCCGGGTGTTTACAGCGGTTATCCGGGCATCACAAGTGGTACCCCTATGTTTGGCTGGGTCGTACCAGCGAACGTGGTTGACTGTCTTTTCGCCCTGCGGAAAATCCTTCTCGCACGAGGGAAAGCCTGTTTCACAGTGTGAAATGGGCTTTCAGACGCCGCGTGAGATTTTGGCCTGCTTTGGTAAGTTTGACACTATTATTTTCCAGTGGAGAGAGGGGAGACTGTTATCCGTCTGTTCCTTTCTGATGGAGATTTATTATCAAATAGGCGGACGCTACTCTTTTACCTATTATAACTTAAAATCATTGCCATGTCTACTATCATAAAATGCATATGGGGTATCCTGCTTCTCGTAGCCTTACCTGTCCAAACGGCCAAGGCACAAAAATTTGCCATAAGCGGAAGTATAAAAGAATACTTTACGTATAATAGAATAAACGACACAGTATGGGTTACCACAATGACCGTAGACAGTACGGTGGTAGACAGGCTTGCATATGTAGCACCGTCCGGGCCTATGAGGATTTTCGCAAGAGTCAACAAATCGGGAACATACATTCTTAAATTTTCTGCGGAAGGATTTATTGATACGTATATAAAAAAGCACTTCGCTTTTCGTTCTCATCGGATGGAATACATAGATATCGGAGACGTATTTATGCAAAAATGCCCACGGAAAGAAATCCAACTCGGCGAAGCGACCGTGAAGGCCACGAAGCAGATGATGGTGATGAAAGGGGACACGCTCGTCTACAATGCCGACGCCTTCCAACTGGCCGAAGGGTCGATGCTCGACAAGCTCATTGCCATGCTGCCCGGCGTGGAACTGAAAAAAGACGGGGTCATCACGGAGAACGGCCGCCGGGTGGACCGCCTGCTCGTGAACGGCGAGGACTTCTTCACGGGCAGCCCCAAGGTGGCGCTCGAAAACCTGCCCGCCTACACGGTGGACAAGGTCAAGGTCTACGAACGGATGAACGACCGTGACCGGGCACTGGGATACACCAAGGAAGAGGTGGGAAAGCAGCCGCTGGCCATGGACGTGCAGCTCAAAAAGCAATACAGCATGGGCGGATTCGCCAACGTGGGCGGCGCCTACGGCACGGACGGGCACTACGGTGCCCGCCTGTTCGCCCTGCGGTTCACGAGGCAGTCGCGCATCGGCGCTTACGCCAACATCAACGACTTCATGGGCGGCTCCTATTACGACTCGAACGGGAACTGGCAGACCGCATCGGGCGGAAGCATGGCCACGACCAAGGACGCCGGCCTATACTACCTCATCAACGACCGCCGACAGCGCTTCGAGGTGGACGGCAACACCCGGTTCTGGTACCATAAAGACCCCACGGAGAGCAAGACGTCGACCACCACGTTTTTCGACAGCGGCGACGTGTTCAGCCGTTCGCGTCAACGCAGCGTGGCGCACGAACTGGTGGCCGACGCCGCTTTCAACATTCGGATCACGCCGCCCGAAAAGAATCTCTATCTCAACTTGAACCCACAGTTTAACTACAAGAACTACGACCGCACCGACGGCTCGAAGACGGCCGACTGGAACAGCGCCCTGACCGAACGCTACATGGGCGAGGCGCTCGACAGCCTCTTCGGCCCCGACGCGGCCAGCCACTTGCGCGAGAACCTCATCTCGTCATTGGAAACAAACAGCCTGGCGAAGGGCCACTCGTTCCGGGGCGGGGGCACGCTGCAAGGCTCTTGGCGCGTGCCGAACTCGCCGGACGCCGTGGACCTCGTCGCGGGCGGCACCTATAACTATATGGCAGATCGCACGCACCGCGCCTCGACCTCGAAGAACGGGAGCGATGCGAACCCGCAGGACGAAGTCCGCAACGCGCCCCTGCCGTGGAAGTTCTACCTGAGCACCACGGTGGACGTGTGTACAGCCGCCGGGGGTACACGGACAGCCGTTTCAACACGGACGACGTCATTTGGAGCGCCTCGCTGAGCCGGTACATCCTGAAAGGCACGCTCAACTTCCGCCTCGAAGCGTTCGATATCCTCGGCCAAATCAGCCGCCCGGCCTACACCATCAACGCCCAGATGCAGACCGGGACGTGGCGTAACGTCCTGGGCCGCTACGTGATGCTCCACATCACCTACCGCCTCAACTTCAAACCTTGGACACGCACCAAACGGTGAAGATAGGAAAACTTGTCGGCGACTTAGGAAATTCTGTCGGCGACTTAGGAAAAACGGGTGCCGTGCCCGTTTTCCTTATTAAGGGCCTAAGTTCGTGAAACATATTTTGAGAAAGTACGGACTTTTTCGTATTTTTGCCGGAAAATAGGTCCGGCAGGCTCATTCCATTCGATGGATTAAACTGTCTGTCCGACCATAAAAGGAGACGTTTATGAAGTATATACCGACAGGTATCGACGGAGTCTGGATTTTGGAACCTCGTGTGTTTGCAGACGCCCGCGGCTATTTCATGGAGACATATCGTAAAAGTGATTTCGACGCTCATGTGGGGCATGAAGTTTGTTTCGTGCAGGATAATCAGTCGAAGTCGTCGCGCGGCGTATTGCGCGGTTTGCATTATCAGAAAGGCGGACTCTCGCAGGCCAAGTTGGTCCGCGTGTTGAGCGGACGGGTGGTCGATGTGGCGGTCGCCCTGCGTCGCACGTCGCCGACGTTCGGCCGCCACGTGATGGTAGAACTCAGTGACGAGAACCAGCGGCAGCTGTTCATCCCACGGGGCTTTGCCCACGGTTTCCAAGTCCTTTCGGACATTGCCATATTTACTTATAAAGTGGACAACCGGTATGCTCCCGAAGCCGAGGCCAGCATCCGCTATGACGATCCGCAACTCGCCATATCCTGGCCGATTACGGATCCGGCCGAAGTGTTGCTTTCGGAAAAGGACTTGCACCACGCGGTGGCTTTCGCCGACGCCGAACTCTTCGGCTGAACGCTGTGACCCTACGTTTTGAAGCAATTAGTAGTGAATGAAGAATATACGTAACTTTTGCATTATCGCACATATCGACC
>HF989171.1:18069-38481 GCA_000431275.1 Prevotella sp. CAG:755
CCTGGCCGACCGCCTGCTCGAACGCACCGGTACCATCAAGGTGACCGAAGGGCAGATGCTCGACGACATGGACTTGGAACGCGAGCGAGGCATCACGATTAAAAGCCACGCCATTCAGATGAATTACGAGATGGACGGCGAAACGTATACGCTCAACCTGATTGACACTCCGGGCCATGTGGACTTCGCCTATGAGGTGAGCCGCAGTATCGCCGCCTGCGAGGGCTGCCTGCTTGTGGTCGACGCCACGCAAGGCGTGCAGGCACAGACCATCTCGAACCTTTACATGGCCATTGAGCACGACCTCGAAATCATCCCCGTGCTTAACAAGTGTGACATGGCCAACGCCATGCCCGAGGAGGTGGAAGACGAAATCATCGAGTTGTTGGGCTGCAAACGTGAAGAAATCATCCGTGCGTCCGGCAAGACCGGCATGGGGGTCGACGACATCCTCCGTGCCGTCGTGGAGCGTATCCCCTGCCCCACGGGCGACGAGAACGCCCCGCTGCAAGCCCTCATCTTTGACAGCGTGTTCAACTCGTTCCGCGGCATCATTGCCTACTTCAAGATTGTCAACGGCTCGATCCGCCAAGGGGAGCAAGTGGAGTTTATCAACACGAAGAAGAAATATACGGCCGACGAGGTCGGTGTGTTGAAAATGGACCTTGTGCCGCGCAAAGTGCTTCATTGCGGCGATGTGGGTTATATCGTAAGCGGCATAAAGACGGCTACCGAAGTCAAGGTCGGCGACACGATTACCTCCGTCAGCAATCCGTGTAAGGAAGCTATCGCCGGCTTTGAGGAAGTGAAGCCGATGGTCTTTGCCGGCGTCTACCCCATTGAGACCGAAGACTTCGAAAACCTGCGCGCCAGCCTTGAAAAACTCCAGCTCAACGACGCCTCATTGACATTCCAGCCCGAGTCGTCCGTAGCCTTGGGCTTCGGCTTCCGCTGCGGCTTCCTCGGTTTGCTCCATATGGAAATTATCCAGGAGCGTCTTGACCGCGAATTCAACATGAACGTCATCACGACGGTCCCGAACGTCAGCTATCACATTTATGACAAGCACGGGAACATGAAAGAGGTGCATAATCCGGCTGGAATGCCCGATGCCACGGAGATAGACCATATTGAAGAACCTTATATCCGTGCCTCAATCATCACCCTGACCGACTATATCGGACCGATCATGACCCTGTGTCTCGGCAAGCGGGGCGAGCTCGTCAAGCAGGAGTACGTATCGGGCGGACGTGTCGAGATATATTATGACATGCCGCTGGCCGAAATCGTGATCGACTTTTACGACAAACTGAAATCTATCTCGAAAGGCTACGCCTCGTTCGATTATCACCCCTTGGAGTTCCGTCCGTCGAAGCTGGTCAAACTTGACATCCTGCTCAACGGCGAACCGGTCGATGCCCTGTCGACTCTGACGCATGTGGACAACTCGGTGACTTTCGGGCGACGCATGTGCGAGAAGCTGAAAGAGCTCCTGCCGCGCCAGCAGTTCGACATCGCCATCCAGGCTGCCATCGGGGCAAAAATCATAGCCCGTGAAACCGTAAAACAAGTGCGCAAGGATGTGACGGCAAAGTGCTACGGCGGCGACATCAGCCGTAAGCGCAAGCTTTTGGAGAAGCAGAAGCGCGGCAAGAAGCGCATGAAAGAGATCGGGAACGTCCAAGTGCCGCAAAAGGCTTTCTTGGCGGTCTTGAAACTGGATTAAAAGTACCCGTAACCGGAAAAGGGAAAGGCGACGCCTGCAAGCGCCGCCTTTTCTTATTTGCTTTTTTTGACCGCCTCAACGAACTGAGCGGGGACGGGAGTCTCGAATTTCATCAGCTCGCCTGTGATGGGATGATAGAAGTTGAGCCGGAAAGCGTGAAGCGCCAGACGGTGGACGGGGTCGGCGCCGTTGCCGTACTTCACGTCGCCGCAAACGGGGTGGCCGAGCACCTGCATGTGCACGCGTATCTGGTTCTTGCGCCCGGTAAGCAGCTTGAGCTCGACAAGAGAGTAGCGTTCGCCAGTGCGGATGGTTTTATAACGTGTACAGGCGTACTTGCCCCCGTTGTCGGTTGGTGAGGAATAGGTGATGTAGGCCTTGTTGTCTTTCAGCCAGCTTTCGATTTCTCCGTCGGGCGGGTCGAGTTTTCCGTCGACAAGGGCCACATAGCGGCGGTCGGTCACGATGTCATGCCAGTTGTGCTCAAGGATTTGCTCGGCTTCCATCGTTTTCGCGTAAATCATGAGCCCCGACGTCTCGCGGTCAAGCCGGTGGACGACATGCGCCCGGCAACGGCTGTGATGGGCTTGGAAATAGTTGTCGAGCACTTTCTTGACGCAATAGCTGTTTGTGCCCGAAGCCATCGAGAGGATGCCGTTGGCCTTGTCGATGACAACGAGATGGTCGTCTTCGTAGACGAGGCGCACAAAGCGGTTTTTCAGTTCCGCCCGGTCGGGGCGCATGCGCACTTCGACGACTTGGCCAGGCCGGAGAGGATGGTCGAATTGCGAGACGCGGCGACGATCCACTTGGACGCTACCTGCGAGGATGGCTTTCGCCTTGTTGCGGCTGATGCCGTCAAAGGCTTTCATGAGGAACGGAAGCAGTGTGGTGGCCTCCTTGACGATGAACTTGCGGTTCTGGGGCTTGCGGTGGGGCATGGCTCTGTGGGGTTATTGGCTTTGTGTCACGGGGGTGAGCCCATGGCTGGCAGCCTGTTCGATGACGAAACGCAGGGCGGCAGCGTGCTCGTTGGGCACTTTCCCGTCGAGGATGGCATCTTTCAGGGCGGTTTTGAGCGCGCCCACTTCGCGGCAGGGCGTAAGGTTGAAGAGGCGCATGATTTCTTCGCCATCAACGGGTGGCTGGAAGTTGCGTATACGGTCTTTTTCTTCAATGTCGACCAGTTTCTGGCGGACAAGCTTGAAGTTGTTCAGGAAGTTCTTTTTGCGCTGCTCGTTCTTGCTGGTGATGTCGGCCTCGCAAAGGAGCATGAGATCGTCGATGTCGTCTCCGGCCTCGAAGAGCAGACGGCGCACAGCGCTGTCGGTCACTTCGTCGTCGGCAATGGCGATGGGACGCATGTGGAGGTCGACCAGTTTTTTCACATACTTCATCCGTTCGTCGAGTGGCAGTTTCAGGCGGCGGAACAGAGCGGGAATCATCTTTGCCCCGAGGAAGTTGTGGTTGTGGAACGTCCATCCGGCGGCCGGTTCCCAGCGTTTGCTGCGCGGCTTGCCGATATCATGGAGCAGGGCTGCCCACCGGAGCCATAGGTTGTCACTGCGGCGCGATACGTTGTCGAGCACTTCGAGCGTGTGGTAGAAATTGTTTTTGTGTGAGCGGCCGCCACGCGTTTCGACACAGTCGAGGGCCATCAGTTCGGGCAGGATGAGTTCAAGCAGGCCGCAGTCGTGCAGGGCGGTGAAGCCTACTGACGGATAGGGCGAGAGCATGATTTTGTTCAGCTCGTCGATGATTCGCTCCCCGCTGATGATGCCGATGCGTTCGCGGTTGCGTGTGAGGGCGTCGAACGTGTCCGGGGCAATCTGAAAGTCGAGCTGTGTGGCGAAGCGCACGCAGCGCATCATCCGCAAGGGGTCGTCGCTGAATGTGACGTCGGGATCGAGCGGCGTGCGGATGAGGCGGCGTCTGAGGTCGCCTACCCCGTCGAACGGGTCGACAAGGTCGCCCAAGCGTGGCAGGTTCAGGCAGATGGCCATGGCGTTGATGGTGAAGTCGCGGCGGTTCTGGTCGTCTTCGAGTGTGCCGTCCTCAACGATAGGCTTGCGTGAGTCGTGGCTGTAACTCTCGCGGCGTGCTCCCACAAACTCCACCTCGTGCTGGCGGAACTTCACTTGGGCCGTGCCGAAGTGGCGGAAAACAGCCAAGTGGGCTCCGGTGCCAAGGTCAGCCGCGAACGCCTCGGCCATCTGAATCCCGCTCCCGACGACGACGACGTCGATGTCGTTTGTGGGGCGTTCCAGAAAAAGGTCGCGCACGTATCCCCCAACCAGATAGCATTCCAAGCCCAGACGGTCGGCCGTCTGGGTTAGTTGGCGGAAAAGCTGGGTGTCGATCAGCCGTAGGATCTGTTTTCGGGTCAGTTCTCTCATTTCGCGCGTATTCGGCCTGCAAAATTAGCAAACTTATCCGAATTATTCGTACTTTTACAGCCCAAAGAGTAGAAGCCACGAACATGAAACACTTCTTGTTAGCCCTTGCCGTGGGGCTTTCCGTCACGGCCTGCAAGAACGAGCCTTCGCCCGAGGACATAGGCAATGATTATTTATCGCGCGCGCGTGTGCAACTGAAAGCGAACGATTACGACGCCGCGCGCCAGGAAATTAAGCGGCTGCGCGAGGAAGTGCCGCGGGCGTTCAATGCCCGCGAAGCCGGAATCCTACTGATGGATTCCATCAATCTTGCCGAGGCTCAGGAGGAGTTGCACCGCATCGACAGCATCATGCGCGTAACGCCCCAAACGGACAAAATCGGGTCCGACACGATGAGCAATCATTTTGACAACGCATGCCAAAAAGTCAAGTTCTACCAGCGGAAGCTGCAACTTGACCGAAAGAAACGCGAGCAGCACTAAGCCTTTTCTGTCCGCCAAGGATTAAGGATAATGGGGACTACTTCCGTCTTGCACAGTCGCAGTGACAGAAAAGACGGAGGCAGTTCCCATTTTTTCTGTCGCTACTCCCCATTTGCCATCTGCTACTCGTCAAATTCGTGCCGTGCCTGTTAACAATAACTAAGAGGGCACGCTTTCTTTCCAAAAACTATTCTCGTTATTTTAGTTTTGAAGTAACTTTGCAGCGGTTTGGCCTGCTGTCGGCCAGTCAGTTAAGAAATCATAACGAAGGAGATAAATAAAAATCAAACAGACAATTTCAAGTTTTATGAAGAGTAGAATTGCTTATTTGACGCTTTGCCTGGCCCTTGTAGGGTGCGGCAACAAAACGCAAATTCCCCAAGCCAGCAACGAGTATGCGGTGAGGGAAATCAAGACGACGGAGTGCAACCTGAGCACGTCTTATCCCGCCACGATCAAGGGTATCCAAGACATTGAAATCCGTCCGAAGGTTTCGGGCTTCATTACGAAAGTGCATGTCGACGAGGGCGATTTTGTCCGTCGGGGCCAGGTGCTCTTCTCCATCGACCGTGTGCAGTACGAAGCCGCAGTGAAGTCAGCCGAGGCTGCCGTACGCGTGGCCCGCACCGCAGTCAGCACGCAGAAACTCACAGTGAAGAACAAAAAAATGCTGCATGAGAAGAAAATCATCAGCGACTACGATATGGAAATGGCAGAGAACCAGCTCGCCTCGGCAGAGGCTGAGCTCGCTTCGGCACGTGCCCAGCTGATCGACGCACGGAACAACCTGTCGTTCTGCTCGGTGACGAGTCCGTCGGACGGTGTCGTGGGCACGATCCCCTACCGCGTCGGTAGCCTCGTGAGCTCGACGACGGCAGAGGCGCTGACCACCGTGTCGAACATCTCGAAGATGTATGTTTACTTTTCAATGACCGAAAAACAACTCCTCGAATACACGAAAGGCACCGATGGCGTGAAGGGAGCCTTGGCCGCTATCCCCGCTGTCAGCCTGCAACTGGCCGACGGTTCGACCTACAACCAGACGGGCAAGGTGACGAACGTAAGCGGCGTCATCGACATCGCGACCGGGTCTGTCAGCATGCGCGCCACGTTCGACAATCCTCAGAAAATCCTGCGAAGCGGCGGGTCCGGTTCGGTCGTTTTCCCCATCCACATGGATAACGCTATTCTCGTTCCGCAGAAAGCTACGTATGAAATCCAGGACAAGCACTTCGTTTACGTAGTCGGTAAGGACAACAAGGTGAAGAACACTGAAATCACGGTTCTCCCCCAGAACGACGGCACAAACTTCGTGGTGACCGGCGGTCTGAAAGCCGGCGAGCGTATCGTGGTCGAAGGCGTCAATACGCTTTCCGACGGCATGGCCATCAAGCCTATCTCCGAAGCCCAGTCGGTAGCCAACCGTCGCAACTCAGCCGCCCAAAGCGCCGCACAGAAGTAAAGTAGAAGTCTACAAACAGAACGACAAGAACAATGAAGTTAGATAGATTTATCAACAGGCCGGTGCTGTCCACGGTGATCTCCATCGTGATAGTCATCCTCGGTGTCATCGGCCTTATCAGTATGCCGATCACGCAATATCCCGATATTGCGCCGCCTACTGTCCGCGTGTCGACCTCATATAACGGTGCGAGCGCCCAGACGGTGTTGAACAGCGTGATCGCTCCCTTGGAGGAGCAAATCAACGGCGTAGAGAACATGGACTACATGACCTCTTCGGCCACGAATACCGGTGAAGCCAGCATCACCATCACGTTCAAACAAGGTGTCGATCCCGACATGGCAGCGGTGAACGTGCAGAACCGCGTTTCGCGCGCACAAGGTTTGCTGCCTGCCGAGGTGACCCAGGTCGGCGTGACGACGAACAAACGCCAGAACAGTATGTTGATGGTGTTCTCCCTCGTCGATGAAGAGGACCAGTACACCGAAGAGTTCATCGAGAACTACGCCCAGATCAACGTTATCCCAGAAGTGAAGCGTGTTCCCGGTGTCGGCGACGCTATGGTGATGGGTGGTGACTACTCCATGCGCATCTGGCTCAAACCGGATGTCATGGCCCAGTACAAGCTCATGCCGAGCGACGTCTCGGCCGCCCTTGCCGAACAGAACATCGAAGCCTCGCCGGGTACGGTCGGCGAGCGTGAGAACCAGACGTTCCAGTACACTCTGCGTTACAGAGGACGCCTCCAATCGCCTACGGAGTTTGAAAACATTGTCATCCGTGCGACGGAAGACGGCGAGGTGCTCCGCCTGAAAGACATCGCCCGCGTTGAGCTCGGTCGCCAGACTTATTCGTTTGCCAACCGTGTCAACGGTCACAAAGGTGTGTCGTCAATCGTTTACCAGACTGCTGGCTCAAACGCAACGGAGATTATCCAAAACCTCGAAAAGCTGTTGGAAGATGCCGAGAAGACGTTGCCCCCTGGCATGTCTGTCGTCATCGCGCAGAACGCCAACGACTTCCTTTTCGCCTCAATCCACGAAGTGCTCAAAACCTTGATCGAGGCCTTTATCCTCGTGTTCATCGTGGTTTACGTATTCTTGCAGGACTTCCGTTCGACGTTAATTCCAGCCATAGCCATCCCAGTGGCCTTGATCGGTACGTTCTGCGTCCTTAACCTTATTGGGTTCAGCTTGAACTTGCTGACGCTTTGTGCCTTGATTTTGGCCATTGCCATTGTCGTCGACGACGCGATAGTCGTCGTCGAGGGCGTCCATGCGAAGCTTGATCAAGGATATAGGTCCTCCAAGAAGGCTTCCATCGACGCCATGAGCGAACTCGGCGGTGCCATCGTGTCCATCACGCTCGTCATGATGGCCGTGTTCATTCCTGTGAGCTTTATGCCCGGAACGTCCGGTACGTTCTACCGCCAGTTCGGTCTGACGATGGCCATCTCCATTGGTATCTCCGCGCTAAACGCCTTGACGCTTTCTCCGGCCCTCTGCGCCATCTTCTTGAAACCCCACTCAGAGGAAAAGAATAAGAAAATCAGCCTGATAGGGCGCTTCCACCGAGGGTTCAACGCATGGTACGATGTCCTGCTCCAAAAATACAAGAAGAACGTCGTCCACTTCATTCAGCGTCCTTGGCTGTCGCTCGGTTTGGTAGTGCTTAGCATCGTGCTCCTCCTCTTCTTTATGAAAATCACGCCGACCGGTTTCGTTCCTAACGAAGACACCGGAACGCTGATGGCGAGCGTCGACTTGCCTCCTGGCACGTCGCAAGACCGCACGGAAGAAGTCATGATGCAATTGGACAGCCTGATTGCTGCCAACCCGGCCGTAGAAAGCCGCACGGTAATTTCTGGTTTCAGCTTCCTTGGAGGACAAGGTGCAAGCTACGGTTCGGTGATTGTTAAGCTTAAACCGTGGGAAGAGCGCTCCCTCGAACAAAACTCATCCGTTGTTTCGGGTATGCTCTATCTGCAAGCGCGCGATTTGATCAAGGATGCGCAGATCCTCGTCTTCGCACCGCCTATGATTCCCGGTTATAGCGTGTCGAACGGTTTTGAACTTAACATGCAGGATAAGACCGGTGGCGACCTCGATAAGTTCTATCAAGTGGTTCAGGACTTCATCGCAGAGTTGAAGAAACGCCCCGAGATTGCGTCGGCACAGACCTCGTTCAATCCGACGTTCCCGCAGTACATGATTGACATAGATGCAGCCGCATGTAAGAAGGCTGGGCTTACGCCGAACGACATCCTGACTACGCTGCAAGGTTACTACGGCGGTCTTTATGCCTCGAACTTCAACAGCTTCGGTAAACTCTACCGTGTGTACATACAGGCAGAACGCAGCGAACGTACAAACCTCGAATCGCTCAACAAGATTAAAGTGCGTAACGGCGACGAAATGGCGCCTATCACGCAGTTCATGAGCATCAAGCGTGTCTACGGTCCGGACAACATATCGCGTTTCAATATGTATACGTCTATGCAGGTCAACGGAACGCCCGCCGACGGATACACTTCCGGTCAGGCTATTCAAGCCATCGAAGAAGTTGCCGAGCAGACCCTTCCGACAGGTTATGGTTATGAGTTCTCGGGCATGACGCGTGAGGAACAAAGCACGAGCGGCAGTTCGACCGCCACGATTTTCATCCTCTGCTTTGTGTTCATCTACCTGTTGCTGAGCGCGCAGTACGAGAGCTATATTCTCCCATTGGCTGTGATGTTGTCTATTCCGTTCGGCCTTTGTGGTAGCTTTATTTTCGTCCAGCTGATGGGTCTGGCCAACAATATCCTGCCTATCTTGGGAGCGGCTTCCAATAATATATATGTGCAGATCGCTATGATCATGTTGATTGGTCTGCTTGCGAAGAATGCCATCCTTATTGTTGAGTTCGCCCTCGATCGTCGCAAGATGGGCATGAGCATCACGTGGGCTGCCGTTTTGGGTGCCGCTGCCCGTCTCCGCCCGATTCTGATGACGTCTTTGGCAATGATTGTCGGCTTGCTCCCGATGATGTTCGCTTTGGGCGTCGGTGCAAATGGTAACCGCTCTCTTGGCGCAACAGCCGTCGGCGGTATGTTGATCGGTATGATTTGTCAGATTTTCGTAGTGCCGGCTTTGTTCGTCATCTTCCAGTTCTTGCAAGAGAAGTTCAAACCGATGGTTTGGGAAGATATTGACAATACAGACGCTGAGGCTGATATTGAACAGTATAGCAAGTAAACTGTGGAACATGGAAGCAGGTCCGTTGTGCTGCGGACGACGCCAGTAGTGACGGACCTGCCTTTCCTAATTCATATAAGCGAAAAAGAGAAATGAAGAAAAGTCCTTTTATCATCATATTAGGTGCCTGCGCCCTTCTGAGCGGATGTAAAGTTTACCGCAGCTATGAGCGCCCGGCCAACTTGCCCACCGACAGCCTCTATCGCGACCCTGTAACGGGCCAATTGCTGGCAACGACAGACACGGTGAGCTTCGGCAACCGCCCTTGGCGCGAAATCTTTACAGACCCGCAGTTGCAATCTCTCATAGAGACGGCTTTGGCACAGAATAATGACCTGCGGCAAGCGCAACTCACGCTTGAGCAGGCTCAGTACGCGCTCAAACCGGCCCGTTTAGCTTACTTCCCCTCACTGTCGTTCAGTCCGCAAGGAACGGTCAGTTCGTTCGACATGGCGAAAGCTACGCAGACCTATTCACTCCCCATTACCGCCAGTTGGCAATTCGGGTCGATAGGTTCGCTCCGTAATACCAAGAAGCAGGCTGAGACCAGTGTATTTCAAGCCGAGGCCCAGAAACAGTCCGTGCAGACGAGTCTGATTTCGTCGGTTGCCAACATGTACTATACGCTCCTTATGCTCGATGAACAGCTCAAACTGACCAAAGCCACGGCCGAGATATGGAAGGAGAACGTAGAGACGATGAAAGCCATGCAGGTGGCAGCCATGACAAATTCGGCGGCCGTTTCGCAGAGCGAGGCCAACTATCAGGGCATCCTGGCTACAATCCCGACACTTGAACAGAGTATCCGTTCGACCGAAAACGCCCTTTGCTCCATCCTGCATGAGGCGCCCCATTCCATCGCCCGCGGTCAGCTTGCCGCGCAGCAGTTCCCGGCCGACCTGACGGTTGGTGTGCCGATGCAGTTGCTCTCGAACCGCCCGGATGTCAAAGTGGCAGAGATGAACCTCACCTACGCTTTCTATGGCGTAAACCTTGCCCACTCGGCCTTCTACCCCAACATCACGTTGAGCGGTAACGCCGGATGGACCAATAGCGGTGGAGCGGGTATCGTCAACCCAGGCAAGTTCCTGGCTTCGGCTGTGGCTTCGCTCGTGCAGCCCCTCTTCCAGAACGGAGCACTCCGCGCGCAATTGAAGATAGCCAAATCGCAGCAAGAAGCGGCCCAGTTGAACTTCGAGCAGGCCCTTTTGAATGCCGGCGAGGAAGTCAGCACAGCCCTCGGCTCCTATCAGACTGCCGTGACCCGCACCGAATCGGTCAAGAAGCAGGTTGCAGCGCTCGAAAAAGCCGCTGTTGAAACGAAAGATCTCTTCATGCACGACCCCAACACGACTTATCTTGAACTTCTGACCGCCCAGCAGTCCTTGCTCAGCGCCCAGCTTGACCTCGTGTCTGTTCAGTTCGACCGCATGCAGGCTGTCATCACGCTCTATCAAGCCTTAGGAGGTGGAAGAAACTAACCTTAAATAATTATATCACTATGATTAGTCCATTAGCTTACGTCAGTCCAGACGCCAAACTTGGCAATAATGTCGAGGTGATGCCTTTCGCTTACATCGAAGGCGACGTGGAAATCGGTGACAACTGTGTCATTCATCCCTATGTCAGTGTGCTTAACGGCACACGCCTGGGGGCGAACAACAAGGTGTACCAACACGCGGTCCTGGGCTCGGAACCGCAGGATTTCCACTACACGCCGGGCACGAAGACCCAACTTGTCATCGGTGAAAACAACGCCATCCGTGAAAATGTGGTCATAGCCCGAAGTATCCATGAGGGAAAGGCAACGCAGATCGGCAATGGCAATTTCATCATGGACAAGGTCCATATTTGCCACGACGCCAAAGTGGGCAACGAATGCGTAATAGGCATCAACGTCTGCATTGCAGGTGATTGCGAAATCCAGGATAACTCCATCCAGAGTTCCGGTGTCGTTGTCCAGCAGCACGTTCGTGTGGGCCGCTTCTCGCTCATCCAGAGCGGTTGTCGCGTGCAGAAAGACGTTCCGCCATACGTCATCCTCGGCGGTAATCCCGCAGGATATCACGGCATCAACGCTGTTGTCCTTCGCCACGTCAACGTGTCCGAACGCATCCTCCGTCACATCGCCAATACCTACCGTCTGGTTTATACCGGGAATTTCAGCCTTCAGGACGCAGTCATCAAGATCGGGGAGCAGATTCCGATGAGCTCAGAGATTGAGAACATCGTCAACTTCATCAAGGATTCGAAGCACGGCATTGTCCGTCCCGTCAATCCGGCTGACTTGTAAAGCGATTCGTACGACGTAAATATGCGCATACAACGGCGGCCTGTTCCATCAAGGGGCAGGCCGCTTTTGTTTCCCCGCGAATAATGTGTAACCGGTTATCCGGCGCAGGCATCGTCATAGGTGTAATTCATGTTGCGTCACATCTCAGCCCATTTCGTAGAAGCAATAATGGTCAGTATAGCATAAAGAATAGCAGGGATAAGGATGAACAGAAATGTAAGGGCATACATCTTAACTGTCAGCCACATGCTGTTCCACCAAGTGAGGACGAAAAACTGCCGGAAAATCCAGCAGTATAGCGCAAAAGCCATCCAGGTCGGAATGCCATAGAGCGCGTTTTCGCGGTATATGCCGAAGAAAAGTATAGCGGCGATACTGAGCAGTGTGGCTTGCGCAGAAACGTACACCTGCAAAACGAAATGTTCCATCAGGTTGAATCGTGCGGAGTCTTTTGTCTTCCGGCGGAGGCACCATGTGGCCAATGAAAAAAACGGAATGACTGCCAGAACGCTCAGCGCCCTGTTTCCTGTCCCCCACTTGACGAGCAGGCGCCACACAGAACCGAAATAAGGGGTATCGCTGAGTGTGCGGTCAACCTTGGTGTTGAATTCCGCGCTGAAATTGATGCTTTTGTCATTCTTTGTGTGCTCCGCGCCTGTTGTGGAATGGCTCATGTTGCCATCGGATTCCGTAGTGTGGACGTTTTCGGTCGGTGCTGTCTTTCGTTCTTCTGTTTTTGGGTTGACCAACTGGATAGCAATCATGTAAAACATGACCATCAGGAAAAAAGTGGGCAGCGGGTGTGTGTAGCCTATTCGGTGACCGGTGATGTAGTCGCGCACCATGTAGCCTGGCCGGTAGAGCAGTTCCATCACCGTGCGGCCGAACTTTCCGTCAACGCGGAAAAGGGAGCGCAGTAGGTTGCCCGCGGCGTCGCGAAGGGTGAGGCGCGGTGTACGGCGACTTTGTCCGCAGGCCGGACAGAAGTTGCCCGTGAACGGATGACCGCAATTCTTGCAGACACATGGGCTGTTTGTGAGAGGAGGTGTCATGCGGCCTCGGATTTGGCGGAGGTGCAGCGCACGTAGTCGGACATAAAGCGGATGGAAACGCTGCATCCACGGCGCATGCAACAGGTAAGCATTCAGTCCGCTGATGCGGGCAAGTGTGACAATACAGACCACTATGGGCACGAAGATGGCGCCAAGCGTTTTGGATGTATCTGTTGATGTGGCTGCGATGTACGTGAACAATGCGGCGAAAGCCAGGATTTTTCCAATAATGCCCCGAACGGCTCGGATTCCCTTTTGCGATGTTTTCTTCATGGCTGTGGTCAGTCTGGATTCCGTTTTGTTAAATGGAAGGACAAAGATATATAAAATTGAAAGACTGTGAATCCTTTATGTGGAAGAATATAACCAGACGTTTGGTGAAGTCCGTTATCCCCGATGGGTACGACAGCTGTCGTACGGGCTTTCGCTTGAATCGGCCGGTATGAAAAATCCCCCGAGCTGAACCGGAATTTTCAGCAAGGGGGATTTGAGATTTCTTTATTCTTGTGCTCGGTTTGCAAGCCGTCCGCAGGTCCTGCGGGGTCTGTTGCCTGTTTGTGTGGTGAGTGCAGGGGACTATCCTTTCATGCTCTTAGCGGTGTATGGTGCTTCCTGCCGGGCGTGAACTCCGTTGTTGGGCCGGTCGTCCTGTCTGGGGACGTCGCCCTGTACCGGGTTTGACGTTGTGTGGCCGGCCTTGGTTCATGTTCGGTCGTTGCGGCCTTGCGTTGGGACGCCGTTCAGTGTTGCCCGGCCTGCCTGTTGGCCGGTTCGGTCGCTGCTTTGGTTTTTTCGGGAGCACTGATTGTTTTCCCGGTTGCTGCGGCCGTTGGTCCGGTCGCCAGGTGGCGCCCGGTTTCCCGACATTCGGACGGTTCGGTCTTCCTGTATTTGGCCGCGACGGGCGGCCTATACCGGGGCGGCCGGGTTTTTCGGGGCGCGACGGACCGACGGGGGTAAAATGAAAGCCTTGGTTCCCGTGCGGATGTCCGGGTCGCGCATTGGGACGTCCAGGGCCTCGCAGGCCCGGTCCGTGCCCCGGCTTGAAATGGCGGTAGGGGCTGGGGTCGCGGTGCCCGCGCCGACGCCAGTCGTGACCGACATAGGTGACGTAGACCGTCGGACGGGCGAAGTAGAAGAAGCCCCGGCGGTAGTGTTCGAAGACGGGAAGGTACCAAGCCGAGCGCAACCAGCGGATGGGGCGGAAGAAGTAGTCGAGCGAAGTGTAGAGCGCGTATTGCCATGGCTGCAAGATACACTCGAAGTCGGCGTTGCGGTATCGCCAGTAGCGCCCCGTACAGTCGTCTGGGGTCTGGATGCTCATCAGGTAATCAAGGTTGATCTGGTAAGCCTTGTCGTATTGCTCCTGTGTGAGGTTGAGTTCGTAGGCCATCTTGTCGGTCAGATACCACGCCCTGTCGCGTGCTTCACTGTACGACATGGCCTGCACGCTCATTGCTGTGAAAAGGCTGAGCACGAGCAGGAGGCTGGCTCGCCTGAGGGTCTGAAAGGTTTTCATTGTCGTTTGTTGTGATTGGTTCTGCTTATAAGACAGCGGGCAAAGGCGGGCGTTTAACGTCAAAGTGGTAATAAAGCCTAATGCCGGTCTCGAACGATAAAGCGCGAGGGCCGCCTGCGCGTCTCGCAAGGAGATCGGCCGGCGGCCCTCGGCTGTGAGGGTTCGCGTGACGGAATCACTCGCCTTCGGCAAAGTCCATTTCGGCTTCGATGACGAAGCTGATTTCTTCGGGTGTAAAGACGCCCATTTTTTCTTTGGCTGCCTGATTGGACAGTTCCGTAGCCATCTTCTCGATGTCGATGTCCACGTAGCCGTCCTTGTCCGGCGTGGCGTCGAGCACGCCGCTCGTGGCATAGTAGTCGGCGATCAGGTCGAGAAAGTAGTAGAGTTGGTCTTCGCTGAACTTCTCTTTGAGTTCCTGAGGCAACTGTTGTTTGATAAAAGCGACTGCGCGGGCGTCGTCCTCAGCGTCTTGAAGCAGTTCGTCGTCGAGTGAGGCCATCAGAGCAGGGCTTTGAATTTTTCGTCAAAGAGCGATTTGGGGGCAGCACCGACATGCTTGTCAACGACTTGCCCGTCCTTGATGAAGAGAACCGTGGGGATGTTGCGGATGCCATATTGGGCGGCTATTTCGTCATTCTCGTCGACGTCGCATTTGCCTACGGCGATTTTCCCGTCAAACTCCGCGGCGAGTTCTTCAATGATGGGGGCTATCTTCTTGCAGGGTCCGCACCACGTGGCATAAAAGTCGAGCACAACGGGCAGGCCGGCGGCGGTCAATTCTTCCAGGTTGTTGTTTTTGATTTCTATTTCCATGATTTCTATGAATAAGGTTGATGGTTTCGCAAAAGTACTAATTAATTTTGTATTCCACCGTAGCGTTACTGTCGAGGTAATCGATTAAGGACTTTTTAACGGAGAATTTATGGTCAGCGGCTTGGAGAGCCACGTGCATGTTGTTCTTGCGGTCAACAACGTTGAGGGCCAGCTCTGTGGAGCCGGGGGCTGACTTTATGAGTGAGATGAACTCTGTGGCCCACAGTGCGTCGATGTCTTCGAGGTTGACCGTGACGGTCAGTTTCTCAATGCCGCGTTCGTTCACGTCTGCCAGGAATTCCACTTTGCCAAGGCGGAAATCATAGACACCCTCCCGCCATCTGGCAGGTTCTATGCGTGCCGTGATGAAAAGTGTATTTCCCTGTACGACGAGGAAGTTCCGCCACCTCGTCCAGTCGTCACCGAAGAGCGTGATTTCCGCCGACCCCGTGTAGTCCTCAATCTTGAAACGACCGTACGGCTTACCGTTCTTCGTCTGTCCTTCCATGGCGGAAGTGATGATGCCGCCAAAGGTGATTTCATGCCCAGCGAGCGGCTCGCGGTCTTCGAGATCGGCGCAGTGTGTAGTGCAGAGGAATTTCAGCGCAGCCGCGAACTTGTCGAGCGGGTGTCCTGAGATGTATATGCCGATGAGGTCACGTTCCTTGTTGAGTCGTTCAAGGTCGCTCCATTGTCCGGCTTTTTCCGGCGGCTCCGGATGGGCAATCTCAACGGCGTCGTCATCGCCGAAAAGCGAGTTTTGTGCTTGCGCCTGTTCCTGCTGGAAACGGTTGCCGTAGCGTACGAGGTTTTCGATGAAAGTCTCGCCTTTTTCATTTTCCGTGAAGTATTGCTCGCGTGTGATGTCTGTAAAACTGTCGAATGCTCCTGCGAGAATCAGGTTTTCGAGCGTCTTGCGGTTGCAAGCGTTCAGGTTCACGCGCTGCATGAAGTCGTAGACTGAGCGGAACGGGCCGTTCGCTGTGCGTTCTTTGACAATGGCCTCGACGGCTGCCTCTCCCACCCCCTTGACGGCGCCGAGGCCGAAACGGATAGCCCCGTGGTTGTTGACGGAGAATTTGTGATAACTTTCGTTCACATCGGGGCCGAGGGCTTGGACCCGCATTGACTTGCATTCGTCGAGGAATTTTGTGATGTCGGTGATGTTCGACAAGTTGCGGCTCATGGTCGCTGCCATGTACTGGGCGGGGAAGTTGGCTTTCAGGTAGGCCGTCTGGTAGGCTACCCATGAATAACACGTGGCGTGACTTTTGTTGAAGGCATAGGAAGCAAATGCGCGCCAGTCGTTCCATATCTTTTCAAGCACTTTCTCGTCGTATCCGTTCGCTTTTCCTCCTTCGATGAACTTGGGATACATGTGGTTCAGCTTGTCGATGAGCTTTTTGCCCATGGCTTTGCGTAGGGTGTCGCTCTCTCCGCGTGTGAAGTTCGCAATGACGCGTGAGAGCAGCATGACTTGCTCTTGATAGACCGTGATTCCGTATGTGTCTTTCAGGTATTTCTCCATGCATGGCAGGTCGTACGTGATGGGCTCCTCGCCATGTTTGCGTTTGATGAACTGCGGAATGTAGGCCATGGGGCCCGGGCGGTAGAGCGCGTTCATCGCTATGAGGTCTTCAAAGGTCGATGGTTGCAGCTCACGCAGGTATTTCTGCATTCCGGATGACTCGAACTGGAATGTGCCGACAGTCTGGCCGTCGCAATAAAGCTGGTAGGTGGCAGGATCGTCGATTGGAACTTTATCAATGTCCAGCTCGATGCCGAGGCTCATCCTGATATTTTCTACGGCTTCTTTGATGATGGACAGCGTCTTTAAGCCGAGAAAGTCCATCTTTATGAGGCCCGTCTCTTCGATAACGCTGCCTTCGTATTGCGTGCAGCGCAGTTTTTCGTGAGTATCCTTGTCTTCGGCTGTCGATATGGGGACCCAGTCGGAGATGTCGTCGCGGCAGATGATTGTGCCGCAGGCGTGTACGCCGGTGTTGCGGATGTTTCCTTCGAGCATCTTGGCGTAGCGTATCGTGTCGTGCAGGAGAACGTCGGACGACGCTTCGGCCTGCTGCAACTCCGGGATGGCGGCGATGGCGTTCGTCAGGTTCATCTTGGGCACCTTTCCGTCAGGCCCCTCGGGGAGGCGGTCGGGGATGAGCTTACACAGGCGGTTGCTGATGTCGAGGGGAAGTTTTTCGACGCGGGCCACGTCCTTGATGGCTAGCTTGGTGGCCATCGTTCCGTAGGTGATGATGTGCGCCACCTTCTCCTCGCCATATTTCTTAGTCACCCAGTTCAGCACACGTCCGCGACCGTCGTCGTCGAAGTCGACGTCGATATCCGGCAGGGAGATGCGGTCGGGATTGAGGAAACGTTCGAACAGCAGGTCGTACTTAATCGGGTCTATCTGCGTGATACCCAGACAGTAGGCTACGGCCGATCCGGCGGCCGATCCACGCCCCGGTCCCACTGAGACGCCGAGTTCGTTGCGTGCCACGTTGATGTAGTCCTGCACGATGAGGAAGTAACCCGGGAAACCCATAGTCTTCATGATGTGCAACTCGAAGTTGAGCCGTTCTTTCACTTCGTCGGAAAACGGTGTCGGGTAACGTTCGGCCGCCCGCTCATACGTCAGTTTGGCGAGATAGTCTGCTTCGAGCTTGATGCGGTAAAGTTTGTCGTAGCCGCCCAGCTTCCTGATTTTCTTCTCGGCTTCCTCTTGCGATAGGACGACGTTCCCGTTTTCGTCACGGGTGAATTCGTCGAAGAGGTCCTGTTCCGTGAATTTCTTCCGGTACTCCTCTTCCGTGCCGAACTCCTCGGGAATATCGAAGTTGGGCATGATGGGCGCATGGTCGATAGTGTAAGTTTCCACCTTGTCGCATATCTCGCATGTGTTGGCCAGCGCTTCGGGCACGTCGGCGAAGATGGCGTTCATCTCGGCTTGTGTCTTGAACCATTCCTGCTTGGTGTAGAGCATACGGCTAGGATCGTTCAGTTCGCGGCCTGTCGATAGACAGATAAGCCGGTCGTGTGCCTCAGCGTTCTCCTCGTCGACGAAGTGCGTGTCGTTGGTACAGATGAGCTTCACTCCGTGCTTCCGGCTGAGTCCGATGAGTGCCTCGTTCACCCGTTGTTGCAGGGGAAAGGTCTCCCTGTTGGCGCGGATGGTCGGGTCGGTCACTTCGTGGCGTTGCAGCTCGAGGTAGTAATCGTCGCCGAATACTGATTTGAACCAAAGCACTGCTTTTTCGGCTTCTTCCATCTGTCCGCTGAGAATCTTACGGGGAATTTCACCACCGAGGCAGGCGGAGCTCACGATGAGCCCTTCCTTATAGCGTTCGAGGTCTTCGTGGTCGGTGCGGGGGCGCATGTAGAAGCCATCGGTCCATGCACGCGAAACGAGTTTTATCAGATTGTGATAGCCTTGTTCGTTCTTTGCGAGCACTACTAGATGCCATCCCGATTGGTCTTCGCGCGTCTCTTTGAGCGCTTTTCCCCGTCGGGCTACATACATTTCGCAACCGAATATCGGTTTGAATGCAAGGATGCGTTGCTGCTTTTCGATGGTCTTTCGCAGTTCCTCCTGTTCAGCGGGCTGCGCGTCGGCCAGTTTCGACTCTGCCTCGGCGAGCACACCCTTGGCTTTTCCTTTCAACTTACCGACGTAGTTGAAGAACTCCTTGATGCCCATCATGTTGCCGTGGTCGGTGAGGGCCATGCCGGGCATCCCGTCTTTGAGGGCTTTGTCCACAAGTTTCGGCACAGCGGCCTGGCCGTCGAGGATGGAGTATTGGGAGTGGACGTGTAGGTGGACGTATTTTTCCATGCTTGGGGGCTTTTTTCTGGTCACTTCAATTTTTCGCGCATCCGGGCCACGCGCTCCTCCACCTCGCCTGCGGGGAGGTCGGGGCGCAACTCTTCAATCTGGCGACGCAGCTCGTCGATGGCAAGTTGGCGCAGCGCGGCTTTTCCGGCGCGCACTCCACTCTGGTAGTTGTGATAGGGCAAAAGATTGCGGTTATAGTTGCCGTCGCTCATTGTCGTATTTAATCTTAATAGGTGCGTTCGCCGAAGATGGAAGTGCCGATGCGCACCATGTTGCTTCCTTCTTCGACGGCGAGTCGGTAGTCGTGGCTCATGCCCCACGAGCGCAGATTGAAGTCTGCGTCGTTGGAGAAACGCGCGGCCTTCACTTCGCAATACAGGGCGTAGGCCGAAGCGAATTCGCGGCGGATCTGTGCCTCGTCGTCAGTTTGGGTGGCCATGCACATCAGGCCGCGCACTTTTACGTGCGGCAATCTGGCGAGTGTGTCGTCCGTGAGAAGCGTACGCGCCTCGTCGACGGTGAAACCGTATTTCGTCGCTTCGTCGGCTACATGCAGTTCCAACAGGCAGGGAACGGTGCGGCCGCAGCGTGCAGCCTGTTTCTCGATTTCGTCGAGCAGCCTGACGGAATCGACGGCATGGATGAGTGACACGTAGGGAGCAATGTACTTCACCTTGTTTGTCTGCAAGTGGCCGATGAAGTGCCACTCGACGTCAGACGGCATCTGTCCGCGTTTCTCCTGCATCTCCTGCACATGACTCTCACCGAATATGCGCTGCCCGGCATCGTATGCCTCGCGCAACGCCTCGACGGGATGGAATTTCGAGACGGCTACCAGTTCGACGCCCTTGGGAAGTGAGGCGCGTGTGGCAGCCAGGCGCTGTTGTAAGGGAGTGCTCATTTCAGTCTTCTATTTTTTTCAGATGTTCGGGCACAGCCTGCTGATAGTGGTAGACGTCCATGATGGGCGTTTCGGCCACCGACGAGATGACGTAGTCCATCATCGAGCCTTTCATGCCCTCATCGAGGCGTTTGATAGCACCGCGCAGATCGCTGGCCTGGACGAGGACGTTTTGCGACGTCTTCTTTTCGGCACCGCTTTTCTCGTCGAGGGTGACGAAAGTCAGTTTGCATTTGAACCAGCGGTCTGCCTCGTCGCCCGGCGTCTCGAAAAGCTCGGCGTAGCGGGCCCGTTTGATGTCTGCCACTTGGAACTCGCCCGTCATGAAGGGTGTCATCTCCTCGATAATGCGCTTTTCAGCTTCGGTAAAGTTGATGGCGTCGACCAGATAGGGTTCCGTCACCTTCTTCACCTGCCCGTTGTCCATCGTTTTCTCGTATTTGATTTTACATTCAAACCATTCGTTCATCATAGTTGCTGTCGTGAATTATCTGTTAGTATGAGTGGTAGGCCCGCCGGCTGTCCGGCCGCATCCGGTGATGCGGGGCTGAGGACGCCCGTAGAGCCATGCAAAGCTACATAACTTTTTCGGGACACGGGATGTGGAGCCTGCTTTTTTTAACGCTCTAACGGAGCCTTGTGCCGCCCTGTTCCGCCTTGTTCCCCACTCCGCCAGCCGTGAGCACAA
>HF989171.1:38523-52811 GCA_000431275.1 Prevotella sp. CAG:755
TTTCAAGGGAGAGGCTGACAGGTTGCGGCGGTACAGTCCGGGATGGTTCCGGCCGCTGCAAGATGCGCGAGCTATACCGAACGGACAGGTCCCCCTGTACGTAGATGCCGTTTCTGCCTGCTATACCGGGAAAACGGTTCGAGGTCCGGACGGAATAAGCTGGCTGGCAGAAATTACCGGCCGGCTGATTGGAACAACAGACCGGCTGACAGGGCCGACCGTCGGCCGTCACGTTTAGGCTCCCCTGCCCTGCCGATGGTCCACGCTGTATTGGAGCACGTCGTCAAGGGCGGACGAAAACTCCTGTGAGGAGGTTGGACATTTTTAGAAAAGTTGTAACTTTGCCCGGAATTGTTATCAATCTCACTGAAAATGCCACACATTTCAGCGCGTGCCATCGAGATGCCCGAGTCGCCTATCCGGAAACTCGCTCCCTTGGCCGCCAAAGCCAAAGACCGCGGCATCAAGGTCTATCACCTGAACATCGGGCAGCCCGACCTGCCTACCCCGCAAGTTGGCCTCGACGCCCTGCGTCACATCGATCGCCGCGTGCTCGAATACAGTCCCAGTCAAGGATTCCGCTCGCTGCGCGAGAAAATGGTGGGCTACTACGCCCGTTATGACATCCGCCTCACAGCCGATGACATCATCGTCACCTCGGGCGGGTCCGAGGCCGTGTTGTTCGCCTTCCTGTCCTGCCTCAACCCGGGCGACGAGATCATAGTGCCAGAACCGGCCTACGCCAACTATATGGCCTTTGCCATCTCGGCGGGCGCCAAGATACGCACCATTGCCACGACGATTGAAGAGGGATTCTCACTGCCGAAAGTCGAGAAGTTCGAGCAACTCATCAACGAACGTACGCGCGCCATTCTTATCTGTAACCCCAACAACCCCACGGGCTACCTCTATACGCGCCGCGAGATGAACCAGATCCGCGACCTTGTGCGTAAGTATGACCTTTATCTCTTTTCGGACGAGGTGTACAGGGAATTCATCTACACGGGATCTCCTTACATTTCGGCCTGTCACCTCGACGGCATCGAGCAGAATGTCGTCTTGATCGACTCCTTTTCGAAGCGTTACAGCGAGTGCGGCATCCGCATAGGCGCCCTCATCACGAAGAACGCCGAGGTGCGTCAGGCTGTCATGAAGTTCTGTCAGGCACGGCTTAGCCCTCCTCTCATCGGACAGTTGGTGGCCGAAGCGTCGCTCGACGCACCGGATGAGTACACACGTGAGGTCTACGACGAATATGTGGAGCGCCGCAAGTGTCTCATCGATGGGCTCAACCGTATTCCGGGCGTCTACTCCCCTATACCGATGGGCGCTTTCTACACGGTGGCCCGCCTGCCTGTCGACAGCGCCGAGCGGTTCTGTGCTTGGTGCTTGGAAGAATTTGAATATGAAGGGCAGACCGTCATGATGGCGCCTGCATCCGGGTTTTACACCACGCCGGGAGCCGGCACGGACCAGGTGCGCATCGCCTACGTCCTCCGTAAGGAAGACCTCGAACAGGCACTCGTCGTCCTTCGGAAGGCGCTCGAAGCCTATCCCGGGCGCATTGAATAAAACGTCAGCGGCATGAATCTTCCTTTCTTCCTGGCCCGCCGTTTCTACAAAAGTCCCGGAAAAGGCAAGCGCATATCAGGGACAACCCTGCACATAGCGACCGCCGGCGTGGCAGCAGGGCTGGCCGTAATGATTATTTCGGTCTGCGTCGTGCTTGGCTTCAAGGGTGAAATCCGTTCCAAAGTCATCGGGTTCGGCGCACACATCGAAGTGCTCGACATGAACGCCGTGGGGCAGCCGCAGTACTTTCCAGTCCGTCCGTCCGACAGTCTGATCAAACAGTTGGAGCGCACTGAAAACGTGCATCACGTGCAGCGCGTTTCGATGACGACTGGCTTGCTTAAAACCGACGAGAATTTCCGGGGCATCAGCCTGAAAGGCGCAGCGGAAGAATACGACACCACGTTTCTCGCCTCGTACCTCGTCGAGGGCAGCCTGCCTCGTTTTTCGGCCTCCGAAGCCTCGGCCGACGTCCTGCTCTCGCGTCAGCAGGCCGACGCTTTGGGGCTCCGGGTGGGTGACCGCGTGTATGCCTACTTCTTTGACCAGACACTGAAAATGCGGCGTTTCAGAGTGTCGGGCATCTATCAGACCAATTTGGCGCAGTTCGACAAGAATCTGGTGTTTACGGATTTGAAAACGGTCAACCAGTTGAACGGCTGGGAACCGGGCCAGTGCGGCTCGCTCGAACTGCAAGTGAATGATTACGGCCGACTCGATGAGACGAACAGTCGCGTGTCCCGCCTTATCGCCGGACAGGTCGGGTTGGGCACCGGCGTGTGCGCGTCATACACGATCGAAGAACTGTATCCCGGTATTTTTGACTGGCTCAGTCTGCTCGACATGAACGTGTGGGTCATTCTCATCCTGATGGTCTGTGTGGCGGGAGTGACGATGGTGAGCGGACTGCTCATCATCATACTTGAACGGACGTCTACAATCGGTCTGCTCAAAGCGCTCGGAGCCGACAATACAATGATCCGCGCGACGTTTATCCACTTGTCCGTGCTCATCATCGTGCGTGGCTTGATTGTGGGCAACGTTATCGGTCTCGGCCTCGTCGGTCTGCAAGCCGCGTTCGGCTGGGTGCGGCTTGATCCGGCCAATTACTACGTGGACAGTGTTCCGGTGCTTGTCAACGGATGGTATGTTCTTGGGATAAATGTAGCCACGCTTGTCGTGACGACGCTATCGCTCCTTGCGCCGAGCTATCTCATCTCACGCATCCAACCGGCCAAGGCCATCCGTTTCGATTGAGCCGACTGGCTGCGACATGTTGCTTGGTCGCATGACGCTCCAGTGGCAGGACGCAGTTGTCCATTACGCTTGCAGACACATCCTATATGAAGCGGATTTCAGTTATATGGAAGGAAAAGACTGCGTATTCTTGCGGATTTATTCGTTTGTTACATCAGGATTTCTTATCTTTGCACCGCAATTCAGCCGACGGGGTGTAGCGCAGTCCGGTTAGCGCACCTGGTTTGGGACCAGGGGGTCGAAGGTTCGAATCCTTTCACCCCGACAGGAATAGGCAGCCGCTTCCCATTTCTCATGGGAGGCGGCTTTTCTTGTTTTCCTTTTTCACACTTTCTGTGATCCCTTTTCTGTCTCTTGACGAGACTGCACGCTTCGACGGGGCGGATGGCTGTTCCGTGCTGTCAGCCGGACAGAAAAAGCAAGTCGGCTGACAGAAAATGTGGTCAGCCATACCGTTTTTCCGGTCAGCCGTTCTGGCGAAATGTCTAGTCGCAATGGTTCTTCCAAGTGTTTCTCCCATTATTCAGGACAGTATGAAAAAAGCGCCGTAGCCTCTTGGCTACGGCGCTTTTGCTGCGGAAAGTGAGGGATTCAAACCCCCGGTACGGTAAAACCGTACAGCGGATTTCGAGTCCGCCCCGATCGATCACTCCGGCAACTTTCCTTTTTGAATCGGGTGCAAAGGTAGGCTTTTTTTGAATACCGGCCAAATTTACGCCCGCTTTTCTGCTATTTTTTCTTGTAACGCTTGTTCAGGCCGTTCACTACATCTGTCGTGATGTCCATGGCTGGGTCGGCGTAGAGGATGTTGTCGCCAGCTTTGCTCAGTATGATGCTGTATCCCTTCTGCTTGTTGTAGTCGCGCAGGAAGCTTTGTATGCTGTCGCGCATGATTTGGTTATACTTCTGTTGCTCTTTGTCGAATTTCACGGTCAGCTCTTCTTGCAGCTTCTGCAACTCCTCTTGTTGCTTTTGCAGGCGGGCTTGCGCCTTTTGCCCTTCTTCTGGCGTGTAACCGCCTTGTTGGGCTTTCTGCTGGAAGGCGACGACGTCATTTTGCAACTTCTGCATCCGGCTGTTGATGGTGGCTTGGTAGTTTTCGCTGCGTTTGGTGAGCTCAAGGGTGTATTCCTTGCAGAACTCGTACTGTGTCATGAGGCTGTCGACTTCTATGTAGGCTATTTTCGGCGCACCTGTCGTGGGGACTCCGGCTTTGGGCAGGCCCGTGCCTTTGACTTTGGAGGCTTCGTCTTTCCCGCTGTTTCCACAGGCTGTCAGTGCGATAAGTAATGCCGCGCTGCATGCAACTTTCGTGATGGTGTAGATCTTATTCATAGGTTGTAGGCTTATTCGTTTCTTTGGCTGACGCTTTTCTCTTGCACTGCGTGCTTGTTGGGCTGCCTTAACTCACGGTCGAACGATACGGCACAATGAATGCCTTTTTCGTTCAGCGCTTTGTTTCCGTCAATGTGCGTGTGCACAAAACCGCGGCGGAAAAAGAGCCTTACGGACAGGAGTACAACCCCGACTGCAATAATTAACAAAGCAGAAAGAAGAGCTTGCCACATTATTTCTTAATTTTGTGCGGCAAAGATACTGCATCTCGGCAATGTAGCTCCAAAGCCGGTCACTATTTTAACGCATAATTCCGATTTATTAAGAAACAACAAAGATAATAACAGTATGGAAACAACAGCCCTTCAACCCAAAGCTGTGTTCGACTGCTTTGCGCAAGTCAACCGTATTCCGCGCCCGTCGAAGCGCGAAGAGAAAATGATCGAGTTTCTCAGAAGTTTCGGCGAGCGGCTCGGATTGCCGACGAAAGTGGACGAAGCCGGCAATGTGCTGATCTCAAAACCGGCCACGCCCGGCTTCGAAAACCGCAGGACAGTGGTATTGCAGAGCCATATGGACATGGTTTGCGAAAAGAATGCAGATTCGACGTTTGATTTTATGAAAGATCCCATTGAGTCATATGTTGACGGCGAGTGGCTCAAAGCCAAAGGCACTACACTCGGAGCGGACGATGGCATAGGCGTGGCCATGCAGATGGCTTTGCTGCAAGCCACCGACGTCCCCCACGGACCGATTGAGTGCCTTTTCACGCGTGATGAAGAAACGGGACTCACTGGCGCCGCAGCGTTGAAACCGTGTTTCATGACGGGCGATTATCTCATCAACCTTGACTCAGAAGACGAAGGCCAGATCTTTGTGAGTTGTGCTGGCGGTGCACGCACGAGTGCCGAGTTCGATTTCACGGAAGTACCTGTTCCTGAGGGCTATTTCGGTTTCCGTGTCGAGGTGAAAGGGCTGACGGGTGGCCATTCGGGTGATGACATTAATAAAAAGCGCGCCAATGCCAACAAACTCCTAGTCCGCTTCCTCCTGGACGCATTTAAGAAATATGATCTCTACCTTGTTGACATCCAGAGTGGCGGCCTGCATAATGCCATTCCGCGCGAAGGTTTTGCCGTCTGTGCCGTACCGATGGCAGACAAGGAACAAATTCGTGTAGACCTCAATCTGCTGGCAGCAGCAGTGGAGGAGGAATACAGCCGCACCGAGCCCGCAGTGGCATTCGTTCTCGAAAGCGCACCGGCAGCCGGCACAGCCATAGACAAGGATACGACGCGGCGCCTGCTCCTTGCCCTGCAAGCGATGGATAACGGAGTATTCGCCATGAGCCAGGACCTCGACTGGTTGGTCGAGACTTCATCGAACCTTGCCAGTGTGCGCAAGGAAAGCGGAAAGATAGTCATCAATAGCAGCCAACGCAGTAGTGTGGCCAGCGCCCGGGAAAACATGAGCGCAACTGTCCGCGCGGTCTTTGAACTGGCTGGAGCGCACGTCGTCACGAACGAAGGTTATCCGGGATGGAAGATGAATCCCAACAGCGCTTTGTTGAAAGTTGCCGTTGACAGCTACCGCCGTCTCTTTTCGGCCGAGCCGAAAATCCTGGCCATACATGCAGGGTTGGAATGTGGACTGTTCAGCGAGAAGTATCCCCATCTCGACATGATCAGCGTCGGTCCTACGCTTCGCGGCGTGCACTCTCCCGACGAGCGGCTTCACATCCCGTCTGTTCAGAAAGTGTGGGATCATTTGCTTGACATGCTGGTGAACATTCCGACTGCCTGATCTCTGCCTATGAAACGGTCACTCTGCCTGTGGGCCTGTCTGTTGTTGCTGTCAGGCGTAGTCTCGTGTATGGACGATGAAGATTTCAGTACGTCGCCTTCCGACCGGCTGGTTTTCTCAACCGATACTGTTTCTTTCGACACGGTCATCAGCGGTGCGCCGACAAACACGCGGACTTTCATGGTTTATAATCACGGTGAAAAGGCCCTGCGCGTCAGTCGCGCCTCTCTTGGCCGAGGTGCCGCTTCCCCGTTTCGTGTCAACGTCGACGGCACGTTTCTCGAAGGCGGACAAGCTGGCGATTTTGAGATTTATTCCCGCGACAGCATCCGGGTATTTCTTGAAATGACGGCACCCGTGAGCGACAGTGATGTGCCTGTGGCTGTCGAAGACGACCTCATATTCCAGCTCGAAAGCGGTCAGACGCAGTCCGTGCATCTCGTCGCTTACGGGCAGGACGTCATCTTGATGCGCGGACTGGTAATCTCTTCCGACACGACACTTTCTGCGCAAAGACCTTATCAGGTGATGGACAGCCTCGTCGTGGCCGAAGGTGCCACGCTGACCCTTGCCGCGGGCACACGGCTGTTTTTTCATCCAGATGCCAGCCTGATTGTCCGTGGTACTGTGCTGGCTGAAGGGGTGCTGGGTGACGAAGTCATGATGCGAGGCGACCGCATGGGCAACATGTTCACTGACCAGCCTTACGACCTCATTCCCGGGCAGTGGGGCGGCATCGTGCTGACAAGCACGAGCTACGGCAATCACTTCAATTACTGTGACATTCACAGCGGCAGTTTCGGTGTTCGTTGCGATTCGTCGGACGTTAACCGTGAGAAAGTACGGATCGAGAACAGCGTGCTCCACAACATGCAGGGCGACGTCCTTTCTGCCACATCGTCAAGTGTGTTTGTCGGCAATTCGCAGTTGACCAATGCTGGCGGGAATTGTGTCACGCTTTTGGGAGGACGTAGCCGTTTTGTACATTGCACCATTGCTAATTTCTACGCTTTTGCCGGCGGCCGTGGCATCGCTTTGGCATATTCCAACACAGCTGGTGGAACAGACTACCCTCTTCATCAGGCCGACTTCATTAACTGCCTGATCACAGGATACAGCGACGACGAAATCATGGGCACGTCGAAAGACGACAGCGAGACTGTGGCTTTCAATTACTTTTTCAGCCATTGTCTGCTCAATACACCCGAGTTTGTCGATGAGCGCGTCGTGGCGTGTCTTTGGGACAACGATGAGGCAGACGTGTGCCGTGAGCAGAATTTCAATCCTCCTTTCGACATCGATCGCCTCAGTTTCACATTTACCCTCGACAGCCTCTCGCCGGCGCGGGGACATGCAGACTCCATAGCCAGCCGCCAATACTTCCCTACCGACCGCCTTGGCCGCGACCGTCTGACCGACGGCCTGCCTGACATCGGTTGCTACCAATTCATCCCTCACAACGAACCCTGATGCCCACACCGACTCAAAGAAACAAACCCGAATACAAGAAACTGCAACCAGAGGATCTGGGCCACCTGCAACCCCAAGCGCCAGATATTGAGAAGGCCGTACTCGGTGCCCTCATGATTGAAAAAGACGCTTATGCCAAGGTCTGCGAGCTCCTTCGCCCTGAAAGTTTCTACGAACACCGCCACCAACTCATCTACGAAGCCATCCAACAACTCAGCATTGAGGATAAGCCAGTAGACATCCTCACCGTGACCGAGCAGCTTCGTGCCAACGGCCACTTGGAAGACGCTGGCGGCCCTTTCTACGTCACACAGTTGAGCGGCCTCGTGGCTACGGCGGCCCACATCGAGTATCATGCGAACATCATCGCCCAGAAATACTTGGCTCGCGAACTCATTACCTATGCGAGCAGTATTCAGACTAAGGCCTTTGACACCACTCAGGATGTAGACGAACTCATGCAGGAAGCTGAGGGCAATCTTTTCGCCCTTTCGCAGCACAACATGAAGCGAGACTATACCCAGATTGATCCCGTCATCGGTGAGGCTTACAACATGCTCCAAAAAGCTGCCGCCCGCAGTGACGGTCTGAGTGGCATAGCCAGTGGTTTCAAAGAACTCGACAGCATCACTGGCGGATGGCAGCAGCCAGACCTTGTCATCATCGCAGCCCGCCCTGCAATGGGAAAGACGGCCTTCGCCCTGAGCATGGCTAAGCATATTGCCATTGACCAGAGGATTCCTTTGGCATTCTTCTCGCTTGAAATGTCGAACGTGCAACTCGTCAACCGCCTTATCTCGAACGTCTGCGAAATCAAGAGCGACCAAATCAAGAGTGGCCAACTTAAACCCTACGAGTGGGGCCAGCTTGACTACAAAATAAAGGACATGATCGGCGCTCCGCTCTACGTCGACGACACACCGTCGCTTTCGGTGTTTGAACTCCGTTCGAAGGCTCGCCGGCTTGTGCGTGAATGCGGGGTGAAGATCATCATGGTCGACTACCTGCAACTAATGAACGCGTCGGGAACGCGCTTCGGCAGCCGTCAGGAAGAAGTCTCCACCATCAGCCGTTCGCTCAAAGGCCTGGCCAAGGAGCTCGAAATCCCGATTCTTGCGTTGAGCCAGCTTAACCGTGGAGTTGAGGGACGCGAAGGAGAAGACAAGCGTCCACAGCTGAGCGACCTGCGCGAATCGGGCGCAATTGAGCAAGACGCCGACATCGTCCTGCTCATCCACCGTCCCGAATACTATCACATCTATGCAGACAAGAACGGGCGCGACCTTCGAGGCAAGGCCGAAATAATCATTGCCAAGCACCGTAACGGCGCTGTGGGCAACCGGCTGCTTACGTTCAAGGGTGAGTTCACCCGTTTCCAGGATCCCGACGAAGACACCGTCAGGACCTTCTCTGCCAATTCTGGCGATGCGTCCGGACAACCTGCTGACAGTTTCATTGACATCAATGCCGCTCCGCCTGCTGGCTCTCCCTTCGACGGGCTGCCGCCCGGAGGCGAACCGCCCTTCTGAGCCGTTTGACAAAAATGCGTATGGATATCCAAGTCCCGTCTGTATCCCTCGTGATAGGAACTGGCGGGGCTTTCGTATGTCCGTCTAATGAATGGAAAAAGAGAACCAGCCGGAATAAAGACAGACGCACAGGTATTCTGCCTGTGCGTTGTGTTATGCTCTTCTGTGTGAGTAAGGTCCGCAAGACAAGTCCGCTGATTGGAAGCATAAGTCGCCGGCTCGCAAACACGAGTCGGCGACTCAGATAAACTGTCGCTGCGGCCGGACATCCCGTAGCAGCGCCGCGAAAGACGTATCAGTTTGCCCCCGTTTCTTTCGTCCGGTATTCGCCCGGCGTCAGGCCGGTCTTCTTCTTGAAAATACGGTTGAAGTGCTGCGGATATTGGAATCCGAGTTCATAGGCTATTTGGCTCACGGTCTTGTTGCTGCCAGCCATCAGTTCTTTTGCCTTGTCAATGACCCTGCCTTGTATGAGGTCTTGCGCCGTGCGGCCGGTTTCTTTTTTGATCAAGTCGCCGAAGTAGTTGGGCGAGAGGAACACATGCTCTGCGAAATACTTCACTGTGGGCAGGCCCTCGGTTTGGGGACGGCCGGCGGCGAAATAGTCGTCCATGAGAGCCTCGAACTTGGCCAGCACGTCGCGGTTTGCTGCCTCACGTGTAACGAACTGCCGTTCGTAGAAGCGCATGCAGTAGTCCAGAAGCAGTTGGATGTTGCGTGCGATGAGGCGCCGGCTCAGGCGGTCGATGGGATGGTTGAGTTCCATCGCTATCTTGTCGAGGCAGTCTTGTATAATTTGTCGTTCATCTTCCGACAGGTGGAGAGCCTCGTTCGACGAGTATGAGAAGAATGAATACGACTTGATTTCCTGTCCCAGGGAGGTACCTTTGATAAGGTCGGGATGGAAGAGCAGCCCGATGGCCTTGGGGCTTGCGCTGTCGGTCATCTTCACGCTGGCTACTTGTCCCGGTGCGAAGCTTACAATGGTGCCTTCGGCGTAGTCATAGGTCTGGCGGCCGTATCGTATGTCTCCGCATTTCGTGTCTTTGAGAAAGAGGGCATAAATGCCGTAATTGAACGTGAAACTTGTCGGGAACTGTGTGGATTCGTTCAGATTGACGACGTTCACTAAGGGATGGCGTGTTTCGAGTCCGAAGAAACGGTTATACGTGTCGACGGAGTCGATGTGGATGATTTCTGTCATAGGAGCACGTGTTTCTTTGCTGCGAATATACGAATAATAAAAAGGAAAGCGCGGGCCATAGCGGTCGTAAACAGTAAAAAAGTTACTATCATCAGTAATTTGTTTATTCTGCGGACTGTCTTGCCTGTCTGCTTATGCGACACAGGACAAAATATCCACAGAAGCACTCTTGAAATCCCACATAGCTATGACACTTGATTCTTTCCTTGCGCCTGAAATGCGTGCCCATACAGGCCCGGCCTCCATCAGGCTGGGATTTGGTGTGTGGGTCGGTGCGGGGGCCATTTTCTTGTCTGGTGTGACCGTGGGAGACCATGGTCGTCATCGGCGCTGGTGCTGTGATGGCCAAGGATGTGCAGCCTTGCACCGTTGTAGCTGTGTGTCTGCCGCTTGATCCGTCACATCAATTGACTTGTCAGCCGTCCCGGTTCCGTCGCGCACCAGCCTGTGGGTAGCTCGGCCAGGCTGGATGGCGTCCGTCCCTTCACGTGCAGACTGCAGCAGTGACAAGAAAAATGGTCACTACCGCAGTTCTTTCTGTCACTGCGTTCGTTTTTCCACGAAGCCAGTGCGGATTTCGCCTGCTGTATGAAAATTAGTCCGCCCCTGCGTCTGCAATCGACAGAAAATCGTAACTTTGTAGCCCGGTAACGTGTCGCTAAACCTGCCATACGTCACCGGAACATTGGAAAGTCCATTAGACCATGTCTTGCATCCTCCATATCGAAACGACGACGCAGGTGTGCTCCGTGGCCCTGAGCCAAGACGGCGCCTGCCTTTGTGAAGAAGTGAAAACCGATGGCCCGTCGCATGCAGCCTGCCTTGCAGGCTTTGTCGAGTCTGTCTTGTCGTTTGCCGACAGCCATGCTATTCCGCTCGACGCCGTGGCCGTCAGTTCCGGGCCGGGTTCATACACGGGACTGCGTATCGGTGTGTCAATGGCCAAGGGGATTTGTTATGGCCGCTCAGTACCGCTTATCGCCGTTCCGACGCTTGAGTTGCTCTGTGTTCCCGTCCTGCTGCGTCACGACGATTTGCCCGACGATGCCCTGCTCTGCCCGATGATTGACGCACGGCGAATGGAAGTTTACAGTGCGTTCTACGACCGTTCGCTCCGTCCCTTCCGCGCTGTGGGGGCCGACGTTGTCGCTCCGGGGACGTATGACAACATTCTCGACGTGCGCCCCGTCTGGTTCTTTGGCAATGGCGCGACCAAATGCAAGCCTGTGCTGGAACATCCCAATGCCCATTTCATCGATGGAATCGACCCGATGGCGCGCTACATGTTCCCCTTGGCGGAAAAGGCCGTAGCCCTTGGACGCTACGAAGACGTGGCTTATTTTGAGCCGTTTTACCTTAAACAATTCGTTACCACCAAACCAAAAGACATACTGCATGGATTATAATACCCAACGCCCCAAACTTTTGCTCCCGGAATATGGCCGGATCGTTCAGGAGATGGTCGATTACGCCAAGACCTTGCCCGAAAAAACGCAAAGGCAGGCTTGCGCCGAAGCCATAGTCGGAGTGATGGCCAGTTTTGCCTCGGGGCGCCGGCAACAGCCCGACTTCTGGCATAAGTTATGGGACCATCTCGCCTTGATGGCCAATTATGAGCTCGATATTGACTATCCCTATGAGATAGTCCGTCGTACAGACCAGGCCAGACCGGCGCGTCTGCCCTATCCGCAGACCCGCATCCGCTATCGTCACTACGGCCATCTGATCGAAGAACTGACACGGAAACTCAAAGAGATGCCCGAAGGTGAAGAGCGTAGTCAGTTGGCGTGGCTTGTGGCCGGACAGATGCGTCGCAGCCTGAACGACTGGAACAAGGACGCACTCAGCGACCGCAAGGTAGCCGCGGACTTGGCCGCCTATACCGACGGCGTCGTGAGGATCACCGCAGACGAGTTGTCCGCGACGGCTACGGGGATGGTCCGCCGTATGAACCGCGCGCGGCGTAACCGCCGTAATTTCTAACCCAGCCTGACAGATATGGCGTCGTTTTTGATTGAAGGCGGTCATGCGCTGACCGGAAGCATCACCCCGCAGGGAGCGAAAAACGAAGCCCTGCAAGTGATTTGTGCCACGCTTCTGACGTCTGAAAAGGTGCGTATTTCGGGCGTGCCTGACATCCTCGACGTGAACAATCTCATACAACTCTTGCGTGATATCGGCGTCAAGGTGATCCGGTACGGTCCGACAGATTATGAGTTCCAGGCCGACGGGGTCAATCCGGATTACCTTCAAAGCGAGGAGTTCCTGACGCGATGCACTTCGCTGCGCGGCAGTATTTTGCTGATGGGACCATTGCTGGCGCGCTTCGGTCGCGCGATTGTTGCGCAGCCCGGTGGCGACAAGATCGGACGCCGCCGGCTCGACACGCACTTCTATGGACTCGAACAGCTCGGTGCCCGATTTGCTTATGACGCCGGCCGCGAACTTTTCACCATCACGGCTGAAAAGCTGAAAGGTACATATATGCTGCTTGATGAGGCTTCAATTACCGGTACCGCCAATATCATTATGGCTGCCGTGCTGGCCGAGGGAACGACCGTTGTCTATAACGCGGCATGCGAACCTTATATTCAGCAGCTATGCCGCCTGCTTACAGCCATGGGGGCAAAGATAGATGGCATCGCTTCGAACCGCCTCACCATTGAAGGTGTCGGTTCCCTGCATGGTGCTGTGCACACCATCCTTCCGGACATGATCGAAGTGGGCAGCTTCATCGGCATGGCTGCCATGGTAGGCGGTGGCCTTACAATAAAGAATGTGGCCTACGATGAACTGGGCATCATCCCCGAAGCTTTCCGCCGGCTTGGCGTCCGGTTGGAACGGCAGGCCGACGATATATACATACCCGCCCAAGAGCACTATTGCATTGAGACATTCATCGACGGGTCATTCATGACGGTGGCCGACGCACCATGGCCGGGGCTTACGCCGGACCTTATCAGCGTGCTCATCGTCGTTGCGACGCAGGCGTGCGGTTCAGTCCTGTTCCACCAAAAAATGTTTGAGAGCCGCCTTTTCTTTGTCGACAAACTTATAGAAATGGGTGCCCAGATTATTTTGTGCGATCCCCATCGCGCCGTGGTTGTCGGCCACGACCGGAAAATCAAGTTGCGTGCCCGGCGCATGGTCTCGCCCGACATACGCGCGGGAATAGCCCTGCTAATTGCCGCCATGAGCGCCGAAGGGACAAGCCGTATCGACAATGTGGAGCAGATAGACCGCGGATATGAACGTATCGAAGACCGTCTCAACGCGCTAGGCGCCAAGATTACCCGAATCGTATGATAAAGGACGAAGACGTTATTTTTATTGGCCGCATCACCAAGGCACGAGGCCTGATGGGCGAAGTTGAGTTCGAGTTCACGGACGACGTGTTCGACGATGGTTCAGCCGCCTACTTTGTCTGCGACTGTGAGGGGATTCTGGTCCCTTTCTTTTGGGAGGAATACCGCTTCAAGAATCATACGACAGCCATCGTGAAGTTCGAGCACATTGATAATGAGCAACAGGCCCGTCGTCTGGTCGGCGCGAAAGTCTTTTACCCTAAGTCCGCCCTACCCGATGATGTGGCCAAAACGCCGACAAGTTGGAAGCATTTCGTGGGCTACATCGTGCTTGACGCTCTGCGCCATCCTGTCGGGACGGTGAAAGAAGTTGACGAACGGTCGGCCAATATCCTCTTTACCCTCGAAAGGCCTGATGGCAGCGAGTTGCTCATCCCTGTCCACGAGGATTTAATCTGCGACTACGATGCGCGAGAACGAGTGCTCGTCATCGAAATTCCTGACGGCCTGTTGGCCTTAAATTAGCACTTTCCCCGATTTATGAACAAGAAGAAGCAGCTCACAGTCTTAGGGTCGACCGGTTCCATCGGCACGCAGGCGCTCGACGTCATCCGACAGCATCCTGACAAGTTTGAGGTGTACGCACTCACCGCCAATGTGAACGTCGACAAACTGGCCGCACAAGCGCGAGAGTTTCTCCCCGACAGTGTGGTTATTGCTGACGAAACGAAGTATGAAGCACTCAAAGACTCCCTTGCCGGTCTACCCGTGAAAGTTTATGCCGGTAGTGATGCCGTCGCCCAAGTGGCGGGT
>HF989171.1:52846-64393 GCA_000431275.1 Prevotella sp. CAG:755
CCACGAAGCCGACATGGTGCTTGTCGCTTTGGTCGGTTTTTCTGGGTTGGCACCCACAATGGCGGCCATAGAGGCGGGGCGTGCTGTCGCTTTGGCTAACAAGGAAACTCTTGTCGTGGCCGGAGAGCTCGTTACAGAGGCTGCACTCAGGCACAACGCTCCGATTATCCCGGTCGACAGTGAGCATTCGGCCATTTTCCAATGTTTGGCCGGGGAGCCATACAGCAAGGTTGAGCGAATACTCCTGACAGCCTCAGGCGGTCCTTTCCGCCACAGCACGCCCGAAGAATTGCGCGGAGTGACTCCGGAACAAGCCCTGCGTCACCCCCGCTGGGATATGGGAGCCAAGATTACGATAGACTCGGCCACGATGATGAACAAGGGTTTTGAGGTGATAGAAGCCCGATGGCTCTTCGACGTGAAGCCTGAGCAGATTGAAGTGGTCGTCCATCCGGAGAGCATTGTCCACTCGGCTGCGCAGTTTGAAGACGGGGCAGTGAAAGCGCAGCTTGGCGTGCCCGATATGCGTGTGCCTATCCAATATGCTTTCACCTATCCTGCCCGCATTCCCTTACAGAGCGAGCGGCTCGACTTCTTCACCCTCGGTACACTTCACTTCGAGCGTCCTGATGTCGAGCGCTTCCCCTGTCTGGCCATAGCCTATGAGGCATTGCACAGGGGAGGCAACATGCCTTGCGTTGTCAATGCTGCAAATGAGGTGCTTAACCTTGCTTTTCGCCAAGGCCGCGTGGGCTTTTGCGACATCAGCACAACAATACGTAAAGTGATGGAACAGGCACCCTTTGAGCTTCACCCGACGCTTGACGATTATTTTGCCATAGACCGCGAAGTACGGTGCCTGACCGAAACATACCTATAACACTGACAAACCCCTATGGAAGTATTTCTCATCAAGGCCGCACAGTTGCTTTTGTGCTTTGCCATACTTGTCCTGTTGCACGAGGCAGGTCATTTTTTCTTTGCCAAACTTTTCAAGATCAGGGTTGAGAAATTCTGTCTTTTCTTCGATCCTGGTTTCACGCTCTTCAAGTTCAAGCCGAAGCATAGCGACACAACCTATTGCATCGGGTGGCTTCCCTTGGGGGGCTATGTGAAAATCGCCGGCATGATTGATGAGTCGATGGATACAGAGCAGATGAAACGCCCACCCCAGCCGTGGGAGTTCAGGGCGAAACCGGCATGGCAGCGTTTCTTTGTGATGATCGGTGGCGTATTGGTCAACTTTCTGCTCGCCTTGTTCATCTACTCTATGGTGCTCTTTCATTGGGGCGATAGCTATATCCCGGTGCGTCACATGACGCATGGCTTCAAGTTCAATACAACAGCACAGCAATATGGCTTCCGCGACGGTGACATTCTCATCGCCACAAACAAAGGCGATGTGGTGCGTTTTGACCGCAAATCGCTCGACCATGTTTATCGCGACCTGTCGGAAGCAACGTCGGCAACTGTCCTGCGTGGCGGCAAGGAAGTGACGCTCAGTCTGCCCGGCAATCTCAGTCTGCTTGACATGCTGAAAGAAGATCCACCCTTCATCAGTCTGCTTGCGCCCTCGCTTGTCGACAGCGTAATCCCCGGCAGTCCGGCGGCCAAGGCCGGACTGCGTGCGGGCGACCAAGTCGTGATGTTCAACAACCAAGCGATGACTACGTGGAACGAATATGCTGAAATCACAGGCCGGATGAACGACATTCTCATTTCAGGAAATCCTGCCGACAGTGCCCGTTTGCGTCACGCCGTCATAGCTTTCCGCCATGCCGGTTCGGCGAAGGTCGACACGGTCGCGGTGGAGATGACTTCACAGATGCAGATGGGATTTTTCATGGCTAACCCCTTGGCGGATTATAAGGTCGAGACGAAACACTATGGTTTCTTCGAGTCGTTTCCGGCAGGTGTGGCCTACGGCTGGCAAAAGCTTTCAGGATATGTCAGTGACTTACAGTATCTTTTCACGTCAGACGGTGCGAAGAGCATTGGCAGTTTCGGTGCCATCGGCAGCATGTTTCCGGCTGAGTGGCAATGGGATCGCTTTTGGGAGCTAACTGCCTTTATCAGCTTGATACTCGCATTCATGAATATCCTTCCTATTCCGGCGCTCGACGGTGGTCACGTGTTGTTCCTGCTCTACGAGATCATTTTCCGCCGCAAGCCGAGTGAGAACTTCATGGAGAAAGCACAAATCGTAGGTATGAGCCTTCTGCTTCTGCTGATGCTTTACGCTGTTTTCAACGATGCAGTACGGTTCTTGTTCTGACGGTCTCTGCCGACCATTGCACTACGTGTAGAATCTGTCAGTGAAATAGAAAATACAGTCAGCGCGATAGAAAGAACTATCGCGCTGACTGTATTTTCCTGATGCCCTCCCGTTTCAGGCGAAGGATTGGCTCGCTTAGCTAGACAACGGTCAGTGATGGGGAGCTTCGAGTTTGAAGCGGATGCGAAAGCTGTGCTTGTCCTCGTCCCAATTGGTGCCGAGAAGGACGAATCGCCCGATTTCGTGCGTATTGTTTACGTGTAGTCCGATGCAGGGACAGAGGTCGTAGTCGCCGATCCGCACAAGACGGATGGCTTCGCTGACGTTATCGGGCAGGCGGTCGGGCTGTACGCCAGCAGGCAGCTGGTCGATGGTCACGAAATCATAAGTTACTTCCATGCCTGATTGGATGAGGCGGTTCATCTCGTCGGCAATCCACGCTATCTGCTCGTCTGAGGGGCATGTCGGTAAGTCGTAACTGATTTTGCTTTTTTTGCGCTCAATGTGAGCATTGCGTGAGCGTTCACACCCGAATGTTTTGACCATCAAAGCGTTAAGCAGGTGTTCCGCCGTGTGCATGGGAGGGAACTCTTGTTTGTTGTGTCCGTTCAAAGCCGGAGTTTCTTCCATTAGAGTGACGTGTTAATGAGTTTCTTTAATAGTGCTGTATAACAGATAGTTAAGTGCCTGTTTGACGGATTCTCCTGATGGTGGATGATACAGCAGAGGACGCCTGTCGCCGACCGCGAAAGTCTGTCCAGGCGTCCTCTGTTTCCGATTGTCTTGTTGCGTTGTTTTAATCTTTTTTGTCTACTTTCAGGCAGAGCTCTTCAAGCTGGCCGGGTTCGAGCAAGGAGGGAGCGTCGAGCATGACATCGCGACCGGAGTTGTTTTTCGGAAAAGCAATACAGTCGCGGATGGAGTCGAGACCAGCGAAGAGTGAAACCCAACGGTCGAGACCGTAAGCCAAACCGCCATGGGGCGGTGCTCCATACTTGAACGCGTTCATCAGGAAACCGAATTGGGCTTGCGCACGTTCAGGCGTGAAACCGAGAATGTCGAAAATCTTGGCTTGCAGCCCGCTGTCGTGGATTCGGATACTGCCGCCTCCTACCTCGACGCCATTGCATACCATGTCGTAGGCATTGGCACGCACTTGTTCGGGATGCGTATCGAGCAAGGGAATGTCTTCGGGTTTCGGTGAGGTGAACGGATGGTGCATTGCCATGAGGCGTTGCTCCTCATCGCTCCATTCGAACATTGGGAAGTCGACCACCCAAAGCACTACGAACTTGTTTTTATCGCGCAGCCCGAGTCTGCTGCCCATCTCCAACCGCAGTTCGCAAAGTTGCTTGCGGGCTTTCATCGCGTCGGGGCCCGAGATGATCAGAATAAGGTCGCCTGGCTCTGCCTGCATAGCCTCACGCAGGCGGTTGAGCACCTCGGCTGAGTAGAACTTATCGACGGAACTCTTCACGCTGCCGTCCTCTCCTACCCGGGCGTAAACAAGACCTTTGGCGCCGATTTGCGGACTCTTGACAAAGTCGGTGAGCTGGTCGAGCTGCTTGCGCGTGTAGCTTGCGCAGCCTTTGGCGCAGATACCGCCGATGTATGCGGCCTCGTTGAATACGCCGAATTCGCCAGTGCCTTTGAGCACATCCATCAGTTCGACGAATTCCATGCCGAAACGCATGTCCGGTTTGTCAGAACCGAAACGACGCATGGCCTCTTCCCACGGCATGCGGATGAACGGTGTGGGAAGGTCATAGTTCCGTATTTTCTTGAAAAGATATATGGCCATTTCTTCGAACAGAGAAATGATATCGTCTTGCTCGACAAAGCTCATTTCGCAGTCAATCTGGGTGAATTCTGGCTGACGGTCTGATCGCAAATCCTCGTCCCTGAAACATTTTGCGATTTGGAAGTATCGGTCCATGCCGGCCACCATCAGGAGTTGCTTCAAGGTTTGCGGGCTTTGCGGTAAGGCATAGAACTGGCCGGGATTCATGCGTGAAGGCACGACAAAGTCGCGGGCTCCTTCGGGGGTCGACCCGACGAGTATCGGTGTCTCAATTTCGAGAAATCCTTTACTGTCGAGGAAGTTACGCACTTCGAGGCAGACTTGGTGGCGCAGTTCAAGATTGGCACGCACGTTTTCACGGCGCAGGTCGAGGTAGCGGTACTTCATCCGCAGGTCGTCGCCGCCGTCCGTGTTGTTCTCAATGGTGAAAGGTGGAGTCTCGGAGGCATTGAGTACCGTAAGTTTTGTCACGATTATCTCAACGTCGCCCGTAGGCATCTTGGGGTTCTTGTTGTATCGTTCGTTGACTTGTCCTGTCACTTGTATCACGTACTCACGACCGAGTTTATTGGCTGCATCACAAAGTGCAGCATCCGTTTCTTCGTTGAATACCAACTGTGTGATGCCGTAACGGTCACGCAGATCGACAAACGTCATTCCGCCCATTTTGCGGATGCGCTGGACCCATCCAGCCAAGGTGACTTCGGCACCTACGTCGTTGATGCGTAGTTCACCACATGTTTTCGTTCTATACATAACTGTCTTTATGTTTTTGTGCCGCCGGGTCGAGCCTTCGGTTGCACACATATGTTTTTTATTATGTTATTCTGAGTCGCTGCTTCCGTATTCCTGCCAACTCTTGATTTCGAGTTCTTCGGGCTTGACGGTACAGAATGCGTAGATGAAAGCACTGGCCAGCCGAGCGTTTGTTATCAATGGGATGTTCAAGTCTATCGCTGCGCGGCGTATTTTGTACCCGTTGTCGAGCTCGCTGACGGTCAGATCTTTCGGTACGTTTACGACCATGTCGATCTTCTTTTCGTGAAGCATGTCGAGCGCTTGTGGAGTTCCTTCTTCACTGGGCCAGTAAACGAGCGTGTTGTCGATGCCGTTCTCTGTCAAGTATCGGCTTGTTCCGCCTGTGGCATAGAGATGGTAGCCATGCTTGACGAGTAACTTGGCAGCTTCAAGCATTTCGGCTTTCTGCTTGGCAGCGCCTGTCGAAAGCAGGATGTTTTTTGCCGGGATGCGCTGTCCGACAGATAGCATGCTTTTCAGCAATGCAGTCCGTGAGTCTTCGCCTAGGCAGCCGACTTCGCCGGTCGATGCCATGTCGACACCAAGCACGGGGTCGGCCTTTTGCAGACGGTTGAAAGAGAACTGGCTGGCTTTGATGCCCACATAGTCAAGGTCAAAGAGATTCTTGGCTGGCTTCTCGACGGGCAGCCCCAGCATGATGCGCGTGGCGATTTCGATAAGGTTTATCTTCAACACTTTGCTGACGAAGGGGAAACTTCGCGACGCGCGGAGGTTACATTCGATGACTTTGATATCGTTTTCACGCGCTAGGAATTGGATATTGAACGGACCACTGATTTGCAGCTCCTTGGCGATTTTTTTCGAGATCTTTTTGATGCGGCGTACAGTCTCGACGTAGAGTTTTTGTGGCGGGAACTGAATGGTGGCGTCTCCGGAGTGTACGCCTGCAAACTCTATATGCTCACTGATAGCGTAGGCAATGATTTCACCGTTCCGGGCCACAGCGTCCATTTCGACTTCCTTGGCGTGTTCCATGAAGCGGCTTACTACGACGGGATGCTTTTTCGATACGTTAGCCGCCAGTTTGAGGAAGCGTTCAAGTTCTTCTTGGTTTGAACATACGTTCATGGCTGCTCCTGAAAGCACATACGATGGACGTACCAATACGGGAAAACCGACCTTCGCAATGAATGCGTTGATGTCTTCCAGACTGGTCAGTGCGCTCCATTCTGGCTGATCGACGCCGATGCGGTTCAGCATTTCAGAGAACTTTTCGCGGTCTTCTGCATTGTCGATATGTTGTGCCGACGTGCCAAGCAGGGGGACGTGCTGCTCATCAAGGCGAAGGGCCAGGTTATTCGGGATTTGTCCGCCTGTCGATACAATCACGCCATACGGCATTTCGAGATCAAGAATGTCCATGACACGTTCGAACGTAAGCTCGTCGAAATACAGACGGTCGCACATGTCATAATCCGTGGAGACTGTTTCCGGATTATAGTTGATCATGATACTGCGGTATCCCTCTTTACGGATTGTGTTTAGGGCTTGGACACCGCACCAGTCGAACTCCACAGAACTGCCGATGCGATAGGCGCCAGAACCGAGCACAACGACAGAACGGTGGTCGTGCTCGAATTTGATGTCATGTGCGATGGCGCTGTATGTCAGGTAGAGGTAGTTTGTTTGTGCAGGATATTCGGCCGCCAGCGTGTCTATTTGTTTGACGTAAGGTACGATGCCGGCTTGCTTGCGGCGGTTGCGGACAAGGAGAATGGCTTTCTCTATCTCCATGTCTTTTTCCATACCCAGCGCACGGGCTATCTGGAAGTCTGTAAAACCTTGTTGTTTGGCTTTAAGGAGCAATTCGTTGCTGAGCACATTGATATTGAGACACGCATGTAGCTCGCTGTCTGTCTGATGGATGTTGTTCAGTTTTTGGAGGAACCAGCGGTCTATTTTTGTCAACTCATGGATTTTCTCGATGGAGTATCCTTGCTCCATGGCTTTGGCAATGACGAAAATTCGTTTGTCGGTGGGTTCCTGCAATGCCTCGTCGACATTGTCGATGCGGAGTTCCTTGTTGTCGACGTAGCCGTGCATTCCCTGGCCAATCATGCGGAGTCCCTTTTGGATGACTTCCTCGAACGTGCGGCCGATGGCCATGACTTCGCCGACGGACTTCATGCTCGACCCCAACACGCGGTCGACGCCGCGGAACTTGCCTAAGTCCCAGCGGGGGATTTTGCAGACAACGTAGTCCAAGGCCGGTTCGAAGAACGCACTGGTCGTTTTTGTCACGGAGTTCTTCAAGTCAAACAAACCGTAGCCCAAGCCCAGCTTGGCGGCTACAAAGGCCAACGGATAGCCCGTGGCTTTCGATGCCAGGGCCGACGAGCGGCTCAGACGGGCATTCACTTCGATTACGCGGTAGTCATCGGAGTCTGGGTCAAACGCATATTGTACATTGCATTCGCCGACTATACCGACATGACGCACGATGCGGATGCTCAGCTCACGCAGTTTGTGGTAGTCATGATTGTTGAGGGTTTGTGAGGGAGCTATGACAATGCTCTCGCCTGTGTGGATGCCGAGCGGGTCAAAGTTCTCCATGTTGCATACGGTGATGCAATTGTCATAGCGGTCGCGAACCACTTCGTACTCAATCTCTTTCCAACCTTTGAGGCTCTTTTCAACCAATACTTGCGGAGAGAACGAAAAAGCTTTCTCGGCGAGGCGGTTAAGTTCTTCTTCATTGTTGCAAAAACCAGAACCGAGTCCACCGAGTGCATAGGCAGCACGGATGATGATCGGGTAGCCCAGTTCCTTGGCAGCCTTGCGGGCCTGTTCGATGTTCTCACAGGCTTCGCTCTTGATGGTCTTTACATTTATCTCGTTGAGTTTTTCAACGAAGAGTTCCCGGTCTTCGGTGTCCATGATGGCTTGTACGGGTGTTCCGAGCACCTGCAAGTCATATTTTTTGAGGATTCCGCTTTTGTATAGTTCCACGCCGCAGTTCAGGGCCGTCTGTCCGCCGAATGCGAGCATGATGCCGTCGGGGCGCTCTTTGTCGATGACTTTCTCTACGAAGAACGGCGTTACCGGGAGGAAGTATATCTGGTCTGCCACACCCTCACTGGTCTGCACAGTGGCAATGTTGGGGTTGATGAGGACAGTGGTGATGCCTTCTTCTTTAAGAGCCTTCAAGGCCTGTGAGCCGGAATAGTCGAACTCTCCGGCTTCACCGATTTTCAGTGCGCCTGACCCTAAAAGCAGTACTTTACGTATTTTGTTCTCTTTCATTTCTGGCAATGTTTGTCGCTGGTACGTTGATTTCGTAGATAAAGGTTAGAGCAATTTGACGAAGTCGTCGAAGAGGAATTCGGTATCGACAGGACCGCTGCATGCCTCGGGGTGGAATTGTGCGCTGAACCAAGGATTGGTCTTGTGGCGTACTCCTTCGTTCGAGCCGTCGTTCATGTTGATGAAGTAAGGCTCCCAGTCGGCCGGAAGGGTCTTGCTGTCAACTGCGTAACCGTGATTCTGGCTCGTGACGAAGCATCGTGTGCTTCCGACCATGCGCACGGGCTGGTTGTGACTACGGTGTCCATACTTCAGTTTGTATATGGAAGCGCCTGCTGCCTTTGAGAGGAGTTGGTTACCCATGCAGATTCCCATGCAAGGACGGACGTTCGGGTTGGACAGGAACTTTCGTATGTTTTCCACTGCCTCGACACATGTGTCGGGGTCGCCCGGGCCGTTGGCCAGAAAGAGGCCGTCGAATTCCATGTCGTTAAAGTCGTAGTTCCACGGCACGCGGATCACCTCGACGCCGCGATTGATGAGGCAACGTATAATGTTGTGTTTTACGCCGCAATCAACGAGCACTACCTTTTTGCCTGCACCTTCGTTGTAACGGATGATTTCCTTGCATGAAACCTTTGCTACGTAGTTCACACCGCTGTACTGGGCCGTCGGGATACGGTCTGGATCGTCGTCGAAGATGATTTTGCCCATCATCACGCCGTGTTCGCGCAGAGTCTTAGTCAGTTCGCGCGTGTCAATGCCTGTGATGCCGGGCACTTTCTCACGTTTCAGCCAGTCGGCCAGGCTTTCGACCGCATTCCAATGACTGTATTCCTGGCTGTAATCGCTGACAATGATGGCCGACGCGTAGATACGGTCACTTTCCATGAACGTGGCTAAACCGTTCGGCTCCATCGTGAAAGGCGGGACGCCGTAGTTGCCTACCAGCGGATAGGTCAGCGCCATCAGCTGGCCAGCGTAAGAGGGATCGGTCAGGCTCTCTGGATAGCCCATCATGGCAGTATTGAATACGACTTCACCGGCTACGGGTTCCTCATAGCCGAATGACTTGCCATGAAAGCGGCTTCCATCATCTAAGATTAACGTTACATTTCTCATTTCGTACGGTTTTTGTTCCCGCCCGGTTTTGGATGTCTCGGTCAGGCTTATGTGGTTGGATGGGTTTAACTCTATGTTAGCGCGTTTGTTTCTGATAAGTTTGCTCGAAGTAGTCGATGAAAGCCTGGTTGACTTTCTTGTTCCCGCCGGGTGTTGGGTAGTTGCCGCTGAAATACCAGTCGCCCGGACTGTGGGGGCAGGCCTTGTGCAATCCGTCGAGTGACTGATAGACTATGCGTATTTCCGACTTGACTTCTGTGGGACGGAGCATTTCTGCCATTTTTGCCGAAATTTCTTCCTGGGTGAAGTCTTTGTAGATGTCGGTGACATAATTGACCACTTCTTCCTTGGGCTTGTTTTGCTGTGCCTTGCACTTTTCGTATGTGTCGACGATGAGTTGTTGCTCACCGCGGTCTTTTAGCAACTCGATAGCGGCTTTGAACGCGATGAACTCGTCCATTCTTGCCATGTCGATGCCGTAGTAGTCCGGGAAACGGACTTGTGGCGAGGAAGAGACGATGACGATGCGCTTGGGATGCAGGCGGTCGAGAATGCGGATAATGCTTTCGCGGAGGGTCGTGCCGCGCACGATGCTGTCGTCTATGATGACCAAGTTGTCGACATGGGGGCGCAGGCTGCCGTATGTGATGTCATAGACGTGTGCGGCAAGGTCGTTTCGGCTGTTTCCTTCGGCGATGAACGTGCGCATTTTGATGTCTTTCCAAGCCACTTTTTCCGTCCGTATACGGCGGCTGAGGATGCGGTGAAGCTCGTCGTCGCTGATGGAGCCTTCTAGGGCGCGTATAGCTTTGATTTTTTCTTGGTTCAGGTAGTCGTCCAACCCTGACGCCATGCCGTAGAACGCGGCTTCGGCCGTATTGGGAATGAACGAGAATACAGTGTGGTCGATATCGCCGTCGATAGCGTCAAGTATGGCCGGCACGAGCAGGCGTCCCAGCTCCTTGCGTTCGCGGTAGATGTCGCAGTCGCTGCCGCGGCTGAAATAGACGCGTTCGAATGAACAGGCTTCGTAGTTTTTTGCCTCAATGATTTGCTCGGTGTGCATGTCGCCTGCCTTGTTGACGAAGATGGCTTCGCCTGCTTTCAGTTCGTGCACCTTGTCGGCATCAAGGTCGAGCGTGGTCTGGATGACGGGCCGTTCGGAGGCAAGCACCATGATTTCATCGTCCTTGTACCAAAATGCCGGACGTATGCCCCAGGGGTCGCGCATGGCGAACATCTCGCCGCTGCCGGTCACTCCGCAGAACACGTAACCGCCATCCCAGAGCGGCGCCGAGGTCCGTAACACATTGGCTAGGTTGATGTGGTCTTCGATGTAATAGGTGATGTCAGTTCCAGTCAATCCGGCCCGCATGGCTTCGTTGAAGAGACGCTCACTCTCGCGGTCAAGTCGGTGGCCGACCTGTTCGAGCATGATGTAAGTGTCGGAATACATTCGGGGATGCTGACCGTTGGCTGCAATGCTGTCGAAGATTTCGTCGACGTTCGTCATGTTGAAATTGGCGCAGATGCAGAGGTTCTTGGCCCGCCAGTTGTTTCGGCGCAAAAAGGGATGGACATAAGAAAGGCCACTCTTCCCGGTTGTGGAATACCGGAGGTGGCCCATATAAATCTCACCAGCAAAAGGGAGATGGCGGCTGGCATAGGCAGCGTCGGACAATTGCCCCTTCGGGATGTCCTTGAAACGTCCGTGCACGTTGGCGAAAATCTCTTGAATGGCGCCCGAGCCCAATGCCCGCTCGCGGAACATGTATTCCTCGCCGGGTGCGGCTTGCATCTTGACGCAGGCAAGCCCCGCTCCCTCTTGGCCGCGGTTGTGCTGCTTCTCCATCATGAGGTAGAGCTTGTTCAAGCCATACAGCCACGTTCCATATTTTTGCTGGTAGTATTCAAGCGGTTTCAGCAGCCTTATCATGGCTACACCGCACTCGTGTTTTAGTGGTTCCATCCTTGATCGCAGATTTTCTGGCAAAAGTAGCAAAAAAAGCTGACTTACAGTTAAGCCTATGGAGAAAAACGACCGACAAAATCGTCGCTGCGACCATTTGGCGTACCAACCGAGAGGCCGGAAACGGGAACTATTTTCGTAAATTCAGTCGCAGTGACAGACGGAACGGAAGCAACTGCCGTCCTGGCGGGGACGGCAGCCATAGCCGCTCCATAGTGGATTAGGCGCCTAGCGCGCTCGTCGGGCAGGTGGAACCGGCGGTTCGCGTATCCCACATTAATTAATATATAAAATGATTATCCGTATATTGTCCGTTAA